>VFKU01000161.1 GCA_009885415.1 Rhodothermota bacterium | reverse complement strand
TCAAGCTCGTCACGACCATCATCGAGGGCGCGGTGAACTCCGGCGCAACGGACGTGCACCTCGATCCGCAAGAGCCGGAGATGCGTGTGCGCTACCGGATCGATGGCGTGCTGCACGACGTGATGAGTATCCCCCGCGATATCGAAAGTGCAGTGGTCTCGCGCCTGAAAATCCTCGCCGATATCGACATTACCGAGACGCGGCACCCTCAGGACGGTCACATCAGCATGGCGATCGGCGAGGCGGAATTCGACATCCGCATCGCGACCCTGCCGACCTATCTGGGCGAACGGATCGTGCTGCGACTGCTTGACCAGTCCTCGGTGCTTTCCGGCGTCAAGGACTTGGGCCTCGAGCCGGAAGATCAAGCGCGCCTGCAGCGGATTATAGAGCAGCCCTACGGAATGATCCTCGTCACCGGGCCGACGGGCAGCGGCAAGACGACGACGCTGTATTCGTGCCTGAACGAGATGGATGTGATGACCGAGAGTATCGTCACGCTCGAGGATCCGGTCGAGTATCAGCTCTCGGGAATCAACCAGGTGCAGATTGAGCCGGACATCGACCTTACCTTTGCGCAGGTGCTGCGTGCGGCGTTGCGACAGGACATCGACGTGCTGCTGGTCGGCGAAATCCGCGACCCGGAGACCGCGCGTATCGCCGTCCGTGCAGCGATGACCGGACACCTGGTCTTTAGCACCCTACACACCAACGACGCGCCGGAGGCCATATCGACCCTGCGCAATATGGACGTGCCTTCGTACCTGGTCGCCAGCGCGCTCACGGCGGTGGTCGCGCAACGGCTGGTGCGGTGTATCTGTCCGAACTGCAAGACTACCTACACGCCCACCAAGGCGCTGTTAAGCTCGATCCGGCTCCCCGAGACCACCAAGAAGCTCTACAAGGGCGCCGGGTGCAGCCATTGCTTCCAAACGGGCTACCGAGGCCGGACGGGAATCTTCGAGATTTTCGAGATCAACGAGGCCATCCGGAAGATGATTGTGGCCGACGAGCCGGTGGATAAAATATCTAAGGCGGCGAAGTTTAAGACAATGGCGGAGCGCTGCCGGCAGAAGGTGAAAAATGGCGAGATCACGGCGGAAGAATTCCTAAACGTCATTCGCACCTGATCGGCCGGAAAGATATGGATTTCAGCCCACCGGGCCACCGCGCCTTGTTTTGTTTTTGGGCCTCTGTTAGCATGGTGAATGTTGCTCCATGGGGCTTTTTGTTCATTGTGGTTGCGGAGCTTCATTGGGTGGTTCTCTCCACATAAATGGTGGATATGTGGAGAGTTTTCTGTGATTCGTGTGCGGAAAAACGATCCCCTTTCCACAATTTATTTTATCCAGAGAAATATACCCGAGGGTGAATGTGGGGGATGGGGAGGGGTGGTTGGAGTTAAAGAGAATCCATCCACACCTTAACTCTCTGTCGTATATAGATTTAGTAGGTTTTACACGGGATTAACTTCTCTATCTACTACTACTACTTTATTTAATAACTAAAAGAACTAAACTTCATTACCCGAGGACTGTGGATACATGAAGATCATCATCCCGAAACAAGATTTACTTGATGCGGTCAATAAAGTGAAGTCGGTGGTGTCGGCTAAATCCGCACTCCCGATTCTTTCACACATCCTCATTGAGGCGGAGAAGGGATGTATTCGACTTTTTACGACGGACCTTAAGGTCAGTCTTGAGTGCTCGGTGGATTGTGAGGTAAAGAAGAGTGGTTCGTTGACGGTATCTTCGCAACGTTTAGCCTCGATTCTTTCCGAGCTACCGGACGCGGATATTACGATTGAGTTGGGCGAAAGTAATGTGATTCGGATTGAGTGTGGGAAAATCCACACCCGTCTATTCAGTATGTCTCCGGACGAGTTCCCTCCGGCACGGCAATTGGAGGACGTGGAGCCTATCGTTCTACCGCAGAAGTTATTGCGTGAAATCTTCGATAAAACATCTTTTGCAATCTGTACCGATCAGGCGCGTTACAACCTTACCGGGCTGTTGGTTGAACTGAAGAACGGTGTCCTGACAGCGGTGGCCACCGACGGTCGCAGGATGAGCCTATATAAGGAATCCGAGGGAATCATCGACGGTGTGAATCTTAAAGTCATTATTCCCGGAAAGCTAATTCAAGAACTTACACGCTTGCTTGGCGATGAAGGCGACGTGAATGTGTACCTCGGAGAGAACCAAGCCGCGTTTCAATTTGACGCGCTTCGACTTACCACGGCGCTCATCGAAGGCTCGTTCCCAAATTATGAGATGGTCGTTCCGCAAAAACATGACAAGCAGGCCAAGGTGTCCACCGCGAAATTCATGGAAGCCGTGCGCCGCACGCGGACGATGACGAACGAGAAGTTTAATTCCGTCCGTTTCAAACTCGAATCAGGGATGGCGAAGCTGAGCGTAGTGACGCCGGAAGTTGGTGAGTACGAAGAGGAATTCCCGGTCGATTACAAGGGCGACCCGATCGAGATCGCGTTCAACCCCGACTTCCTCCTCGACATCCTCAAACACATCGACACGGAAACATGTTGCTTGGTACTCAAAGACGCGATGAGCCCGGGTATCGTCAAGCCTGCGGCCGAGAGTGGCGTCGACAAGTACATCAATGTCGTGATGCCAATCCGGATATCTTGATCTGGTCGAGATTTGTGAATAACTTGTACACAAATCAGCCGACGGGCAGGTATATATTGACGGGTCGTCGGCTCGCGCGACCCTCCTTCTACTCAACCCGTTCTTATAGCACCCCCTAACCCCATATATAAAAACGACTTATATCATTTATATTCTTCGCTTGTCGCGGGCAAGAGAAATTTTCATTAACCGAAGTTTACGGTCAATCAGCCATTTCGTGTGTGGATAATTCGGCCTTTTAGAGATCCCGTAAGAGACCCGGAGGGTGTGACGCTGGCAAAGTTTCTGGTCACGGGCGGCGCTGGTTTTATCGGCAGCCACCTTGTCGAAGCCCTGGCGAACCGAGGCGACGAGGTTCGGGTCTTGGATAATTTCTCGACCGGTAAGCGCGAGAATCTTTTTGGGATTTCGAAGTCGGTCGAGGTGATTGAGGGCGACATCAACGATCCCTCATCACTTTCGCGCGCGATGAAAGGCGTGACGTATTGCCTTCATCAAGCAGCCATTCCTTCTGTGCCGCGATCGGTGGCAGATCCGCTGGGAACTGATCGCGCAAACGTCGGCGGGAGCGTCGCGGTGTTTCTTGCAGCGCGCGACGCAGGCGTTCGACGCGTGACTGTCGCGTCATCCTCGTCGGTCTATGGCCCGGGCGCGCCCGTGCCTACGCCGGAGAGCGCGCCGCTCGCGCCGGCCTCGCCCTATGCTGTGTCGAAGGCGGCCGCGGACATGTATGCGGAGACTTTTTGCGCCCTTTACGGGATGGAAATCGTCTCGCTGCGCTACTTCAACGTTTTTGGTCCGAGGCAAGATCCTGCGTCGCAGTATGCGGCGGTGGTGCCGCTGTTCATCACACGACTGCTTGAAGGGCGTGCGCCGGAAATCCACGGGGACGGCCACCAATCACGTGATTTCAGCTACATCGAGAACGTGGTGGAAGCGAACCTTGCGGCCTGCGCCTGGCCGAACCGCTTGACCGGGGCTTACAATATCGCCTGCGGCTTGTCTACGAGCATCCTGGGGCTCTACCAAGCCATCTCGGAGCTGTTGGGCGTGTCGATCCCTCCGGTCCACACTCCGGCCCGGGCCGGAGACATCCCGCGCTCGCTGGCCGATTGTGGAAAAGCGGAGCGCACCTTCAAGTACAAAGGGCGGGTCAGTGTGGACGAAGGCCTGTCGCGGACCGTCGCCTGGTACCGCGCGAAGCGCGACGCCGGACTAAAGTAGCTCGGCGATCTGCACCGCGTTATACGCGGCGCCCTTGAGCAGGTTGTCGGAGACAATCCACAGGTTCAAGGCGCGCGAGTGCGAGCCGTCCTCGCGGATGCGACCCACAAAAGTCTCCCAGCGCCCCTCGGCCGAGGTAGCTAGGGGATACAACTGCTTGGCAAGGTCGTCCTGCACGATGACGCTGGGCGCCTTGCGCAGGATCTCTCTCGCGCGATCCGCGGTCAGCTTGTCGCGCGTCTCGATGTTCACGGACTCGCTGTGGCCCGTGCGCACAGGAACGCGCACGGTGGTCGCGGTGACGCGGATGCTCTGGTCCCCCATGATTTTCTGGGTCTCTTTGATCATCTTTATTTCTTCGGTGGAGTAGCCGTCATCCTCGAAGGCGTCGCTCTGGGGGATTTGTGGGATGCAGTTGAACGCGATCTGATGGGGGAAGATTTGGCAGACAGGGTCGCGGCCCTCGAGTACCGCGCGGGTCTGGTCTTCGAGCTCTTTCAGCGCGTTAATTCCCGCGCCAGACACGGCCTGGTAGGTCGAGACCACGACACGCTCGATGCGGGCCGCGTCGTGCAGGGGCTTGAGCACGACGACCATCTGGATGGTGGAACAATTCGGGTTGGCAATGATGCCGTGGTGGGTGCGGACGGCGGCGGCGTTGACCTCGGGCACAACGAGGGGCACTTCGGGGTCCATTCGCCATGCGCTCGAGTTATCTATTACTACGCAACCATCGCGCACGGCGCAGGGGGTGAATTTTTTGCTGGTGCCGCCGCCCGCGCTGAAGAGCGCGATCTCGACACCCTTGAAGGAATTCTCGGTGAGGACTTCGACGGGGATCTCTTCGCCGCGGAAGGTCAGCCGCTTACCCTTTGAACGCTCGGAGGCCAGGAGTTTCAGCGATTTTACGGGAAAATTGCGCGATTCTAGGGTCTTGAGGAGGTGGTGCCCTACGAGGCCGGTGGCCCCGGCGACAGCGACGGTCTTGCTGGACATGCTTCGGCTCCGATGCGGGTTAAGGGGCGTTCTCGATAATCTAGGGCTCTATGCCTACTGGCCCAAGGCGGGGCTACTGGCTGGCCTGCTCGAGCGCGGCCGCGATCTTGGCCTTCGGCTGGACGCCGACCAAGCGACCCTTTTCTTGGCCGTCGCGAATGACGAGCAGGGTCGGAATCGAATTGACGCGATAACGCGCCGCCAAGTCACCCTCGTTGTCGACGTTCACTTTTACGATCTGCACGCGGCCTTGGTATTCGCCGGCGAGTTCATCGAGCAGGGGGGCGATCATGCGGCAGGGCCCGCACCATTCCGCCCAGAAGTCCACGAGAGTGACGCCTTTACTCACCGCCTCATCGAAGGATTGTGTGGTCAACTCCACCGCTTTGCTCATGGCGCAGGATCTCCGGGATGTAGGTCTAGAGGGGAACCGGGTGTAGCGCGGGGTTATTCCCGCGGTCCCGCGTCCGGAGGAACAGTATAGCGGACGGTAATGAGCGTCTCAATGCATGGGGCCCAGTTGAAGGGCGCGGCGCGTGGGCCCTATACTGCGCGCCCTCCGGAGAGGTGTCGGAGTGGTTTAACGAGCACGCTTGGAAAGCGTGTGTGCGTGAAAACGTACCGCGGGTTCGAATCCCGCCCTCTCCGCCAAAACAATACTAGTACAGCGTTATTACAGCTTAGTCTGCACATGCGATTCCGACGCGTCTTCTAAGTCGGGCTTGTTGCCATCGAAAGTGCAAAACTTGGGGATAATTCGGTTCTGCGCTTTTGATTCGACGCGAGACCCTGCTGCTTGATGCGAATTTAGGCCCTAATCTGAGAATCGTACGCAGTGTCCGCGAATTGGTCGATTGTGGATAAGTGGGCGCCTTAGCGAGGTTCCACGTGGAACCTAACACGATATCCGGTAGAGAATCCCCCGCCGAAGACCGGCGCGGGTAAATTCGTCTTCGACGAGTTCCGCGTGAAACCCTTGAGCCGAAGACGAGAGGTCTACAGACCTTTGAGCCAGGTAGAAGTCTTCGCGATGGAGATGCTTCATGATGCTTTTGTCTACCGCTTGAGGTTGTTCCGTAGCGCGGGCTGTATATACACGGGGGTTTTCTGGAAGGCTGGGACAGGGGTAGGAAGCTTGCAGGATCCGAAGTCGACGGAGTTTTAGTCGATCGGTTGCATGGCGCAGGAAATCGGCCTTAGTTGCCGAGCGCTCAATGAGAGTTGCGGGGATTCCATGGAGAACGATAGCCAGGGGTATAGCGGGGAATCCACCGCCGCTGCCGATGTCAATGTAGCTGGCCCCCAAGCGGACCGCGTCGCCAATCAGCAGGCCTAGGCTTAGGGAGTCAGCGAAGTGCTTATCGAAGCGCGTATCGAGGTCTCGGGCGGACATGAGCTTCGCGGCGAGGTTCCACGTGGAACAAAGACTCCGGTACAGTCGCGCCGCGTCGAGAACGCGCGCAACGTCTACTTCCAGGCCGCCAGCCGCCAGCAATACCAAAGACCGTCGGGTGTCTTCAAAATCATCATTCACGATTATCGCCCTAAATTTGAGTTTCACGCTTAAAGCGCGGTATTTTACTCTACTTTCCTGACAATGACAGGCTACCGTTAGACCGAACTCGGAGAACTTTCAGATGAAGTCTCTTGTACTCCTGGGCGATGGTATGGCCGACTTTCCCGTGCCTGAGCTCGGTGGACGCACGCCCTTGGATTATGCACGTACCCCTGCCATGGATGCCGCGGTGGCGCAAGGCGTCTCCGGGCTCTTCTGTCCTATCCCGGACGGCCTTCCCGCAGGAAGCGACATTGGCAACCTTTCGGTCTTTGGCTACGACCCTCGTCAGACCTTTACCGGCCGGGCACCCCTGGAGGCGGCCAATCAGGGCATCGTGCCGAACGACGACGAATTGGTCTTTCGTTGCAACCTGGTTACCCTCGAAGACGGCAAGATGCGCGATTTTACGGCCGATCATATCACGAGCGAAGAATCTCGGGCATTGATGGGTGCGCTGAGCGAAGCGATCGGCACAGCGGACATACGCTTTGTGCCGGGGGTGAGCTACCGCAATCTGTGTCTGGTGCGGGCAGAAGCGGCGGCGCTCGAGCCCCTGCGGCGCCTGCGCTGCACACCGCCGCATGATATTATAGGACAAAACTATACTTCTAGTCTTCCAGCGGGCGATCGTCAAGAGACCGTCCGTGCATTGATCGAGGCCTCGCGGCCGGTACTGGCGGCCCACCCCGCCAACCGCGCCCGCGCCGCGGCGGGTAAGCTGCCGGCGACGAGCATTTGGCTCTGGGGGCAGGGCGGTGCGCCGCGGATGACGACGTACAAAGAGCGTTTTGGTGTGACGGGCGCGGTGGTGTCCGCAGTCGATCTCGTTAATGGCATCGGGCGCTGCGCCGGTTTCGAAGTGCTTCGCGTGCCGGGGATCACGGGGTACTTGGACACGAATTACGAAGGCAAAGTGGCTGCTGCGCTTGAGGCCTTAGAGCGGCACGACTTCGTATATCTCCATGTCGAAGCGCCCGACGAGACGGCCCACGAGGGCCGGCCGGACCTGAAAGTACAGGCGATCGAGGACTTTGATCGGCGCGTAGTGGCGCCCTGCCTGGAGGCGGCGCGCGCGCGGGGCGACCTGCGGGTGCTGATTGCGCCCGACCATGTCACTTCGTTGGCAAGCCGCACGCACGCGCCAGGGCCGGTGCCCTTCGCGCTGTGCGGCCCGGGCGTCCGGCCGAACGGCCTGCGTGCGTTCCACGAAGCCGAGGCCGCCCGCGCCGGGGTGTTGTATCCGGACGGCTATACGTTGGTGCCGGCCATGATCCGCACGCAAGAGATCGCCTTTCCTCTTGTGCGATAATCCCCGGTCTGCGCGGCTTTTTCCGCCGCGCCCGGAAGGATTGTCCGCGTGGATCAGCAGGTCGAAATTTACGACGTTACGCTTCGCGATGGCGCGCAAGGCCCCGGCATCAAGTTTTCGGCCGAGGACCAGCTCCGCGTCGTGAAGGCCCTAGACGACTTTGGGGTGGCCTACGTCGAAGGGGGCCAGCCCGGGTCGAACCCCAAGGCGGCGGACTTTTTCCAGCGGGCGAAAGATCTCGGGCTGCGGCGCGTCAAGCTCTCCGCTTTCGGCAGCACGCGGCATTCCTCCGTGGCGCCCGAAGACGATTCGAACCTTGCGGCGTTGCTGAGCGCGGACACCGAGGTGGTGACGATTTTCGCCAAGTCCTCGCCGACGCACGTCCGCGAGGTGCTCCGGGTTGGCCTCGATGATAATTTACAGATTGTAGAAGACTCAGTTAGCTATTTAAGAGAAAATGGCCGACGCGTGTTCCTCGACGGGGAGCACTTTTTTGACGGGTATTTTGAAGACGCGGGCTATGCCCTGGCGGTGTTGGAGCGGGCCTGGCGGGCGGGCGCGGAGACGCTGGTGCTCTGCGACACCAACGGTGGCCGGCTTCCCGAAGAGATCGCCGTGGCCCTGCGGGCGGTACAAGAGCGTCTTCCGGGCGTGCCGATCGGCATCCATGCCCACAACGACTGCGGTTGCGGCGTGGCCAACAGCGTGCGCGCGGTGCGCGAGGGCGCGGTACAGGTGCAGGGCACGATCAACGGCTATGGCGAGCGCACGGGAAACGCGAACCTGTGCACGATCATCCCTATTTTACAGCTTAAAATGGGCTGCCGCGTGGTAAGCCCCGAACAGCTCCAGGGCCTCACGCGCCTGAGCCACGTCGTCGCGGAGCTGGCCAATATGGTCCCGCGCGACTTCGATCCTTTTGTCGGCCGGGACTCCTTTACCCACAAAGGGGGAATGCACGCGGACGCCGTGCGCAAGGTGAAGTCGAGCTACGAGCATATCGACCCGGCACTGGTGGGTAACCATACGCACATCCCTGTCAGCGAGATGGCGGGCCGCTCGAGTTTGCTCGACAAGGCCGAGGAACTGGGGATCGCGCTGGATCGTCATTCCCCTCAGACCCGGCGCATTCTCGATCGGGTCAAAGAACTCGAGGCCGAGGGCTACGAATATGAGGGGGCGGACGCCTCGCTTGAATTGTTGATGCGGCGCATCCTAGGGATGCACGATGCGTTTTTTACGCTGGAAGGCTTCCATGTGAGCCTCTCGCAGCGCGCAGACGGCCAGACACTGGCCTCGGAGGCGACGCTGAAACTGGTGTTGCCCTCCGGGGAACGCATTCACACCGCCGCTGAAGGCGACGGCCCCGTGGACGCGCTGGATCGGGCGCTGCGCAAAGCCTTGCTCGGAACTTACCCTGAACTCGAGCAGCTCCGGCTGGAGGACTACAAGGTCCGCATTTTGGACAGTCGCTCGGGTACGCGTGCGAAGACACGGGTGCTGATCGAGTCCAGCAGCGGAAAGGACACCTGGTACACGGTAGGGGTGTCGGAGAACATCATCGCCGCGTCTTTCGAGGCGCTTAGCGACAGCGTGGAATATCTGCTGTTGCAGCGCACGCCGAATCAGCCAGCGATCCGACGCTAAGTCCGTGACCTTATTCGCGGCGCCAGGAACGTGATTCGATATCTGCAACAGCGCCTTATTTAGCGGCCTTCGTGGGAAAAAAAGAGAAGTGGACATGTCTCCCGACATGTCCACTTCGAAATCTCTTCAGCACACCCATCCGCAGCGATCCGACTCGAGCGACGTGCGCTCTATGCCAGATTACAGAGCTGTCGGAAGGAGCGTGTGAGCGAACTCGGTGCCGCGGTTCGTGTTGATCTGCTGGTAACGGCCGACAAGGGTACCCGCGCTTCGGATCTGCGCGCTACCGGCGGTGTTAATGTCGCCGTTGTTCGGGCCCACGATGGCGACCATGTTGCCGACGACCGAACCCGTGTCTTCGTACACGTTATTCGTGATCGGGGTCCACGAGACCGACTGACTGGCACCCAACGCGAAGGTCACCTGCTGATCCACCGGCGTGCCGCTGGCGTTCAGCTGCGTATAGATGACCGTAAGCGTCTGCGGAGAACCAGACGTTTCCTTCACGCCAATGAAACCGGCGATACCGGAATTGGCCACCGCGTGATCGACGCTGGTGTCGAGGAAGAACGGAACGTTCAAGGTGCTCGCGAACGCTACGCCCGCCGCAACTACCATCATTGCCGCAAGAATCGAGAGTTTCTTCATTTTTTATTTTCACCTCCTCCCTCTAAAGGGTTTTAGTATCAACTGAAATCTTGGGCTTACAGAGGACGACATTCCGTAGTCTTGGTATACCGGTACAGTGAACGCCCCGACCCTACCCCAAAAAAATTATGAGGATAAATCCGTCCGTCCGTCCGATGCCCCAAGGGTTCGAGAATGGCTTCTCCCGCAGGCCCGCCTCGCCACATGGACGAGATCCAGCTGACCCAATACGTACAAGGCTATCATAAGAGGGGGAGGGTGTCAAGGTTTAGTCTTGAGAATTAGACACAGATGACCGCCCAAAGCGCTGCGATCACCTTAGATTCAGGATTCAAAATGCCAAAATCCTGTGAGCCAAGTCGAGCAGAGACGATACTGCGAATTCGGCGATTAGTGATTTAAATAGATTTCGATAGCACGCCCCCAAAAAGCTGCGCTTGCGAACCTAGAGGGTCGCATTACGGCGCGTACCGCGTGCAGGATCTCGGATTGCCGAGATTGCTTTGCTTGCGCTTGTGATGACGGGGTGGAGGAAGTTGTCAACAGAATTAAAAGTGACTCTCGCCGTCAATTGCCTTCCGGAACGAGGGCGGGCTCTTCGAGCGCGAACTCGGCGAAACGCGCAGCCATGGGGGTGTTGAAGATATTTGGACGCTCCGGCAGGGGCGGCATGGCGACCACTTCCCCCTCGGCGTTGCAGAGATACTGGCGCAGGAGTGATTCCGAGCGATGCACAATGAAGGCGCGGTCTTGCTGGACGCCGCGGACGAGCGCGGCGTTCATGCGCTGGGCGGGTTCGCCGCGGGTCCCGATGAGGTCGAAGTCGTAGCGGATGGACAGCTTGATGGGGTGGAGTATTGAAGGCGTGGTTTCGATGTCTGCGATCTCGAATCCTGCGAAGCGGCGATACAGCTTCATACACCGCCGCGCGGGGTCCATACTGCCGCTGGTCATGGCGAATACGTGGACGTACACTTTGTTGCGGTAGATCATTTCGGCGGCATTGAGGCGGAGAAGCTCGGTTTCCGCCAGGGCGGTGGCGCGGGCCAATAGACCGACCGGGGGCTGGACGCCGGATCCGTGCAAGGTTGGCGTTCCTGTCCCTGGAGAAGCGGTGAGGCGAGAGAGCGAGAAAGCCGCCACGCCAAGCGCGGCAATTGCCAGTACGGCGCTGATTATCATCGACTTCATGGGTTCGATTCTCCCGCCGCGCGCGTCGCGGAGCGCGCGCGGGGCGATGCTAACACGAAGCGGCCCTTGCGGCGCATCATGGGCCGGAAAGCCCGAGTTGGTCTAGGGCCGTTTGTGCGGCAACGTCGCCGGGTTGGGCGGCGAGCGCCTGGGTGAAGTAGCGCCGGGCGGTCTCGCGGTCGCCGCGTTCGAGGGCCAAGACGCCGAGGTTGAGATAGGCCGGCGCATAGTGCGGATTGGCCGCCAAGGCCGCCAGGAGTTGCGCCTCTGCGTCCTGCGGGCGGCCCAATTTCCCGTAACAGATTCCAAGATTCACCCGCGCGTCCGCGCGTTCGGGCGCGAGCGCTACGGCGCGGGCCAAGCGCCCCACGGCTTCGTTTAAACGGCCCTCGACTAAGGCGCGGGACCCCAACCAGAACAAGGAGCCGACGTGGTCTGGAAACAAGGCGAGGGTCTGACGCGCCAAATTTTCGGCCGTGGCTGGGTCCCCGGAATCGGCAAGAGAGACGGCCAGGTTGTGCCGTGGCTGGGGGTTGCCGGGCTCGAGGCGGATCGAGGCTTCGAAGTGGGGGATTGCGCTTGCGGGGGAGCCCTGGGCGGCCAGGGCCTGGCCGTAATAATCGTGGGCGCGCGCGTTGTGCGAGGTGACGCGCAGGGCGTGGGCGAAAAGCGTTTCGCTCGAGCGCCAGTGGCCCAACTGGATCCAGGTCAGTGCCGCCAGCGCGGCACACAGTACGCCGGCCGCGATGGCGCCTGCCCGGCGGCGCTGGAGCGCCGGCCATTCGCGCGCGAGCCAGACGAGCGCGATGAGAAATCCGATCTGAGGCAGATAAGTATAGCGATTAGCATGAGCCTGGGTGCCAACTTGGACGAGGCCGATGACGGGGGCCAGGGCGCCCAAGTACCAGAGCCAGCCGATGCCGAAGGCGGGGACGCGTTTGCGGAGGCGGTAGGCCGCCCACGAAATTCCCGCAAGCAGCGCGGCGCCGGCCGCGGCATTGGTGTAGAGCCAGGGACTGTCGGGCATGGGATAAAAGATGGCCAGGCGAATCGGCAGGAAGGTCTGCCGAAGGTAGACCCCATACGCGCCAATCGCGTTCAGAATCCGTACGGTAAGCGGCGTTGCGTCTAGGCCCACAACGGCCCCTCCGCGAGACTGCGTCACCACAGTGAGCCAGGCGGCGGCGAGTGAAAGCGCGAAGAGGGGCAGCTTCTCGGCCGCGAGGCGGGCCGCGCGGCGGGGCAGGTTTGGCCCGTCGAAGCGGCCCAAGGGCCAGGCGTCCAGGAGGAGCAGCACGCAGGGCAGGGTGACAACCATAGGTTTGCACAGCAGGCCGGCGGCGGCGGCGAGTATTAACGGCACATAGCGCGCCAAACTGGGCCGCTCGGCGTAGTGCGCGTAGGCCAGTAATGCGAGCATCCAGAAGAGTCCGCTGAGGACGTCCTTGCGCTCGGCGACCCAGGCCACCGACTCGACTCGGAGCGGGTGCAGCGCGAAGAGCAGTGAGACCGCCATCGCCGCGCCCCGGCGGCCGGTGAGGCGTACGAGGGCCAAGTAAAGCAGGGCGGCGTTCGCGGCGTGGAGGAGCACGCTGGTGGCGTGGTGGCCTGCGGGATTCAGCCCGAAGAGGCGGACATCGAGCAGATGGGAGAGGAGCGTGAGGGGATAGCGCTGGGCGCCGACGACGGCGGTCCATGCCCACGCGGCGGTGCGCGCGTTGAGGCCCTCCTGAACCGTTATGTTCTGTGTTATATATATATTATCATCGAAATTTACAAACTCGCCGGTCACGGCCCGGACGAAAACGAGAAAGGTCAACCCCGCGATGGCCAGGGCGGGGCCGGTGTCCCGGCGGTGCAGCGTGCGGTCTTCGGCGTTCATGCGACCATCATAGGGAGAAAGGGCGGGGCCGATCACCACGCGGCCCACGGGACAGTCATCGCTACTTCAGCATTCGCGCGAACTCCGGTGTTCCGCGAATGGGGTCGAAGTCGGGGTCGTCCGCCGCGTCGCCGCGAAAGGCGGGATCACCCTGGATGGCGCGTTCGAGGTAGGGCAGTGCTTTGGCGGCATCGCCCTGGCGGCCGTAGCTGCATGCGAGATTGTAAGCGGCCTGGGCCATGTCGGGCGCCGCGGCCAGGACGCGCTCGTAGCGCTCACGGGCCTCGGCGTGGCGCCCGAGGTCGTCGAGGACCACGCCGTAATTGAAGTGGTTGACGAGGACCTCCGGCTCGATGGCCAGGGCCTTCTCGGCATGGGCGAGCGCCTCGCCCATTTCTCCGGCACGGCGATAAAGGATAGCCAGGTCGCCGTGGGGGCGGCTCCATCCAGGGGCGAGTTCGAGCGCGCGGGTGAAGGAGCGCAGCGCCTCTTCGCGGCGGCCGGCGACGAACTGCGCGATGCCCAGTGCATTCACGGGCCAGGCCCACTCGGGCCGCATCCGGGCGGAGCGCGAAAAGTCGTCCTCGGCAGCGCCGAGGTCGAAGTCGCCGTAGAGTTCGCGAAGCCCGCACGCGTACCAGGTTTCGGCCGAGGCGAGGGCGGGTGAGTCGCAATAGGCTGCGGCCTTTTCCACGAGCGTACGGGTGGCGGCAAAGCGGGCGCGATGGTCGCGCTCAAGCCGATCGAGCATCTGCGCGACCACCCGATCGCGCTCGTCGCGATCGGGGGGCCTTGCTCCGCGGTCCGGCCCGCCGACGATCTGACGCGCGAAAAACGCGGCGAGGGCAAGTGCGGAGGCGGTTGCAGCGATGGTCCAAATCACCCGCTGGTTTTTCACGCGGCCCCCGCGGGGGCTGCGGTGGTCGCGCGCTCGATGAGGCCGGCCAGGCGGGGATAGCGGTGCAGGAGTTCAGCGGGGACCTTCGCGGGCGGGCGTCCGAGCCCCGCGAGAATTTCGAAGGCGTTCACGACCGCTTTGCCCTCAAAGTGATTGTTTGTAATAGCATAAGTAGACTTCGCCTGTGTCCCGATCGATTGAATCCGGGCGGTCCAAGGCTGGAGTTCGTCAGGAGCGTAGAGGTAATTGTAGCGCTCGTAAGAGGGCAGGTTCGTGGCGAACCATGCGGGGGCGTTGCGCCCGTGCAGGCGCGCATATCCAAGCGGCGAGGTGAGGCGTTCGGAAGGGCTGATGCAGCCCGCCAGGAGCGGCTGGTCGATATTGCAAAATGCGACGTCCTGAGCGGAGAGGCCCTCGAAGAATTCCGCGCAGAGCCAGGAGTCGTGCCGCACTTCGACCGCGAGCGGCAGCGTTTTGAAGGTGGCGATCAGCGCGGCCAGCCGCCGGCGATTTTCCGGCGTGCGGCGGAAGGACCAGGGAAACTGCATCAATACGGCCCCGAGCGCACCCGCCTCGAGCAGGGGCTCGAGGCCGTGCAGAAAGAGCGCGACGTCGGCTTGCGAGGGTGCGGTTTCGGATTCGTGCGTGAAGCGTTGCCAGAGTTTGGCGGTAAAGCGGAAATGGGGATTGCCCGCAACGCGCTCGAGCCAGGCGCGCGCGTGGCCGGGCGGGAGTGGACGGTAGAACGAGACGTTGATTTCGACCGTGTCGAACCAGGCCGAGATGAAATCGAGTGCGTGGCTCGAACGGGGCATGCGCGCGGGGTAGACGAGACCCTTCCAGTCCGCGTAGGACCAACCAGCCGGCCCTACCCGCACCGCGTGCGCTTCACCGATGGAACTCATGGCAAAAGTATATCGCCTGCGGGCTTGGCGCGGCGAAAAGGCGTTCCTTCTCGCGCGTAGGTTTTGGGATCGGACGCGACGAGGGCCGTGCGGCGAAGCGCGCGAATGTGTTAGCCTTTCGCACTTTGCACTCTGGGTCGAAGGAAGGCTTCGCGACCCCGCGAAAGGTGGGAAATGAGCCGTATTATTGCGTATTTCAAGAGCCCGAAGCGGGTCGCGTTTCTGCTGATTCGGCTGGCGGTGGTGGTGCTGCTGTTCACTGCACTTTTTTATCCGCGCAGCTTGGGTATCCCCGAGGCGTGGTTCAAGGGCGTCAAGTTCAGCGAGCTGCGCGAGGTGCTCGCGAAGCTGGATGTGAGCACGGCGCTGTTCTGGATCGCGTTTGCGGTGACGATGCGAATCGGGGGGATCTGTTGCGGTGTGTTGCGTTGGCGGCTACTGCTGTTGGGGCAGGGCATTCGGCTGCCGGTGCTGTATCTTGCGCGGTGCTGGTTCATGGGCCGCGCGATCGGACTTTTCTTGCCCGGCACGATTGGTCTCGACGGCTACCGCTTGGTGGAGTCGGCGACGTACACGGGCGAGGCGATCAAGTGTGCGACGGTGGTTGCGGTCGAAAAACTGATCGGATTCATTGCGCTGTTCTTGCTGGTGTTTCTCACGCTGCCGCTGGGCGCGCGGATGTTCTCATTCAATCCTGTGATGCTTGCGATCGTACTGTTAATTCTGGGGACTTTCATTCTCACGGCCTTCTTGCTGCTGCTGAATCCTCGCATCGCGCAGGTGTTGGTGGCGGCGTTACCTGTGCCCGGGCGGATTCGCAAGCAGGTGAATACGCTGGGTGCGGCGGTGACGGCGTACGCGGGGCAGCGGACTTTGCTGATCGGCGCGGTGGTGCTGGGGCTCGGCGTACACCTGGCGATTTGCTTCATTTTCTTCGGATCGGCGATGGCGATCAGCAGCGGCACGGCGAACGTGCTCGATGTGCTGTTCGCGAGTCCGCTCACGATTGTGGGCACGGTGATCGCGCCGACGGTGGGCGGCGTTGGCGTGCGCGAGGCGGTGCAGACCGTGTTGCTCGGCGGGAAGTATGGCGCGGAGCAGGCCTTCCTTTTTGGCAACCTGAATTATTGGATCGGGGAGGCGCTGCCTTTCCTGGTGAGCATTCCACTGTTGATCATGTGGGGCCGGCCGGATCGGGCGAAGCTGGTGGCGGAGATCGCGGCGGTGCGCAAGGAGACCGGCGGGGCCAAGGAGGGCGTGCATCTGGCGCCGGAGGTGATTGCGACGTATCGCAATCATTTGGCGAACGCGGTGGGCGCGGGTTTTTTCGGCGGGCTGTTGGGCGGCGCGGCGATTGGGCTCGCGGAAGCGATCGTGCATATGCGCAATCTGGGTACCGTCACCGACACGCTTGCGTATTGGTGGGGGCCGTTGGTGTATGGGATTGTGTTTAGTCCGGTAGGGCTCGGCGTGGCGGCGGGGCTGGTCTTTGTGTATTTGCTTTTCGATCGCTTTCCCTCGGCGAAGATCACTTTCGGACTGTGCCTTGGCGGGACGGTCGGCGCGCTTGGGCTGATGATCGGTTTGTTCCGGTATCGGCGCGACGTGTTGCAAGAGGCCGCGATGACGAACGCGGACTACGTCAAGGTGCTGGGCGGGGTTGGCGCGGCCGCGCTGAGCGCGCTGGTACTGGGTTATGGACTTTCGCGCCTGGTCCGCGGTGGACGCGCGATCCATGCTGCGGCGGGCCTCGCCGGATTCGCGGCGATAGTGGGCGCGGGTATTGTCTTATCGACGCTGAACCTTGCGACTGTGAACTTGACCACCCGGGCGACCACCTTCAAGAGCCTGCCAGGCGCGCCCAACGTCCTGCTGATCGCGGTCGACACGCTGCGCGCGGACTTCCTGCCCGTGTACAACGCCAAGGCCCCGGCCAAGACGCCGCGCATCGTAGATCTCTCCCAAGACTCGGTCGTGTTCAGCAATATCTTTGCGCAATCGTCCTGGACGAAGGCGTCGTTTGGCAGCATTTTTTCGGGGATGTACCCCGAGGCGCATACGGCGACGAGCAAGGTCTCGTCCCTGCCCGACGACGTGGACACGATCGCCGAGGTGCTGAAGGCGGGTGGGTACTACACGCGCGGGTTTTCGAACAACCCGAACATCACCGGCATCTTCAATTACGACCAGGGTTTCGTGGACTACACGGACCTCAAGCCGAACCTGTACTTCGGCGCGCGGGGCTCCTGCGAGAAACTCGTCGGTTACGACCTCCTGCGTAAGGTGGTGCAGGTGTTCAACGCGAAGGTGCTGCGCGGTCGCATCGTGATCACGGATTTCTATCAGCCCGCCGAGCGCATCACCGACGAGGGCCTCGGCTGGATCGACAGCGCGGCCGGGCTTAAGGACGTCCCTTTCTTCCTCTTCTTGCACTACATGGATCCGCATGACCCCAACCTCGATCCTGCGCGGCCGGGCAAGGGCTTTGCCCGCGTGCAGATGCCCAACCCCGATCCCGAGAAGTGGTTGCAGCCGATGATCAATGCCTATGCATCGGAGATCGACTATATGGACGGGCATATTGGGCGGCTGATCGACGGTCTGAAACAGCGCGGGCTTTACGAGAACACGCTCATCGTCTTCACGGCGGACCACGGCGAGGAGTTCTACGAGCACAAGGGCTGGTGGCACGGGTTGAGTCTTTACGACGAGCAGATTCACATCCCGCTTATGCTCAAGTTGCCAGGCGAGAAAAACAAGGGCACCTTCATCGGCGACCTCGCGCGGCACGTCGACCTCGCGCCGACGATCGCGAAATTTGCGGGACTGCCGGCTTCCGCGAAATGGCAGGGCCAGCCGCTGTTGAAGGACGATTTCGCGTCGAACAACCAGGACGTCGGTTTTGTCCACAG
>VFKU01000091.1 GCA_009885415.1 Rhodothermota bacterium | reverse complement strand
CGGGTCGAGCTTGCCTTCGCGGGCGAGCTGGGTCAGATCGCGGCCGAAGGTGTCGAGCGCGGGCGTCTGCGATTTTTTGCCGGCGGCCGCGGGCTGTCCGCTGCGGCTCTGGTCGCCCAGTAGACGGATGATCTCCGCCTGTACGCGGCCGAGATCAATTTTCATGTCTTGCAGGACCTTGGCGGCGATGCCCTCGCCTTCTTTAATGAGCCCGAGCAGGATGTGTTCGGTGCCGATGTAGCTGTGGTTGAAGCGGCGCGCCTCTTCAACGGCCAATTCGAGCACCTTCTTGGCGCGCGGCGTGAAGGCGATTTCGTCCCCCGAGACGCTGGCCGTGCCACGCTGGCACTGCTGCTCGATCTCGGTCGCCAGCGCCTCGATGTCCACGCCGAGGTTTTCCAGCGCGCGCGCGGCGATGCCCTCGGGCTCGCGGCACAGTCCCAGCAGGATGTGCTCCGTCCGCACGTATTCGCTATTGAGGCGGGTGGCTTCCTCGCGAGCAGCGCTCACGACCCGCTTGGCGCGTTCCGTAAATCGTTCCCACATGATGACAGGGTCCCTCTAATTCTGGGCGAAACGGGCGCGAAATAGATCCGCCCGCTCAACGCTAAACTGCAACTCGTCGCGGCTGTGGCCGCTTTTCGTTTCGAGATGGGCGTTCTGCGAGGCGATAAAAACGTCGTTAATCTGTGGAAGGGAGAATTGGTCAAGCAGCCCCGCCGACACGCCCAACCGCAAGGATGACAATAGCGAATTGGCTTCCGCGGTTGCAAGGAGCCGGGCGTGACGTGCGACGCCCAGCGCACGGCCGACGCGGTCCTCGACCTGCAAGGGTGCCGCGCTGCGAATGCGCCCGCGGGCCTCGCGTTCCTGGGCGATGAGGTGCGTGGCGACGTGCTTAAGGTGGAAGAGCGCCTCCTCCTCCGAGCGGCCCAACGTGCTCGCGTTGGTGAGCAGGTAGAGATCGTCCAAGGGCGTGCCCGCGGCGTCCGCGAAGGGCTCCAGCGTGTGGCGCCGTGTGGCGACCTCGGTGGTAATCGACGGGATCAGGCCGGCCACGCTCATGCCGGGCAGATGAAACAGCGCGCCCGCGCGCAACCCCGTGCCGACGTCGCGCAGCGAGGCGGTGAGATAGCCCAGCCGCGGGCTGAAGGCATAATCCAGCGCGCCGGCGAGCATGTCGTCAATGAGATTCAGGCGCGACCAGACCTCGTGAAACTGCACGCCGGAGGCGATGCCCGTCAGCGTGAGGTGGTTTTCCTCGTTGATGTTGATGCTCAGGCCCTGATCGTCCGCGATGTACACGCCGCAGGGGCCGTCCGCCTCGATCAGCGCGCGGCCCGCCATCCCTCGCTCGACCAGCAAGCGCTTCTCGCGCAGGTCCGAATCGCCCAGCGCGAAGTAGCCGCCCGTGGCGTGCAAGTTCATGCTCTCGATAACGCCGCTGATCCGTTCCTCGATCGCGCGCTTCTCGTCCAGCGTGCATTGCCCGGGATACGGAAAATCCGCGAGATTGCGCGCGAGCCGACAGCACGTGAAAGGGACCAGATCCGCGTCGGCGCCCGTCGCGCCCATCCACTCGGCCGGTTTTTCCAGGAGCGTTTCCACGGAGGTCATAGTCAGTCCCGGCCTCCCTCGGAGACGCTCAGTCCGGTTTCGAGCGCGCGGATTTCGTCACGCAGCGCCGCAGCCTCTTCGTAGTTCTCGATGTTCAGCGCCGTCTTGAGCAGGCCGCGCTTGGACTGCAAGTCGGCACGAACGCGCGCGCGCGCATCGTCGAGCCGCGGCACCTTGCCCCGGTGTGCCAGCGCCACATGGATGCCTTCCAGCAGAGATTCGAGTTGCGCCGGAAAGGTCGCGTAGCAGGCACTGCACCCGACCCGGCCCGTCTCGATGATTTGTTTGAGCGTGGTGTTGCATGCGGTACATGATCGGCGCGCCTCGGCAGGGTCGGGCATCGTCGAACTCGGGCGCGGCGGGGACGAGCGCTTCGCAAAGGGCGAGGGCTTGGCAAATTGAAACCCGGAGGAGACGGACTGTTGCCGGCGGCCGAGACACTCGTGACAAAGGTGAACCTCAGACACTTTGCCGTCCACGACCTCGGCATACCGCACCGAGGCCAGGTTCTTGTGGCAGTCTTGGCAAAGCATGCAGCCGTCCTTTCGCCGTTCCCGCGCCAGCCTGAGTATATCACCATGGATACAGCCGGTCTAAGGACCAAATTCGCCGGTCCGTGACCGCTTGGCTTCAGTCCGAAGAGACGCATCCACCGATCCGTGGTGAATACGCTCGACGATCCAGACGAGAATGCGCCACGCGTATTCGCACCTAATCCTGGTGACCGTGCGGCTCGCCGCGAAGGATGAACCCGGCGCCGTCCACCGGAAAGGCGCCGGAGAACTCGCCTTGATACTTCTGAAACTTGACATGACCATCGAGAAACAGCACGTTCGATCCGCCGGGGACGTGATTGAATTCGGTGAGATCGTCGCGCGAGACCTGGTCCCACATCACCACGACGTCGGACTGCGACTTGGAACTCGCGCCGGGATTGTTGATGTCTGTAATAAAAACACGCTCGATGCCCTCGCGGAATCGGAAGAAGGTGTCCACACCGCCCACCACCGGGTCCAGCGTCCAATCGTTGTCCACCGTCTCGGGATCGGTCTCGATGTTCTCGGCGAGGCTTTCGAGCGACTCCTGGAACTCGTGCAGCGAACCCTCATCAGCCACCTGTCGCTTGAGCGCCTCGGTGTCCACCACCCAGCCGAAATACACGTAGGGATACTCGAAGACTTCGCAGGTTTCGACGGTGCCGTTGCCCGTGAAGCCGGGCGTGTCCTCCCAGTTCGGGGACGGCGTGCCGCCCTCGTCCCACAATTCTTCGGGGCCGCCGGGGTGCAGCGCGCTGGGACACACGAGCACGTTCAGGCCGGGTAAATATTCCGGATAGACCGCATCCATGTTGAAGATGCGGGTCATTCCGCTCGGATCGCCGTCGCAACGAAAAACCTTGGCCGCAGGAAACATCTCGCTCCGGCTTTCGGAGGCATACATCTTGAGTGACAGGCCGATCTGCTTGAAATTGTTTGCGCAACTCGCGCGGCGCGCGGCCTCGCGTGCGCGGGCGAGGGCCGGCAACAATATGGCAGCAAGAATTCCGATGATGGCAATGACCACCAACAACTCGATCAACGTGAATCCACGGGATTTCATGACACAGTACTCCTGAGTGATGGCCCTCTTCGGAACGGCCACACACGGCCGCCCGGTTGGGCGATGAAATGGAGAGACACTTCGGGCGTTGCGTCAGGAGAGCGGCGGGGCGCGGCAGGCGTTTGCGCCTTCCGCGAGAGGATCGGCGAAACTGAATTCGGCGCGCGCGAGCCGCAGTTCCGTTAGCTTGGACGGCGGCACGGGCGAGAACATGGTAACCGGCTGGGCCGGCGTATGGACGATGAGGCAGAAGGCGCAGTCGTGGTGTCCGGCGACGAGGGCCCCTTCACTCGTGGCGGCGGGCTTCGTGCAGCAAGAGACCGGTTCTTTACAGTGGGCCCCAGTCGTACCGGGAAGACTCGACAAGGTCGCGCAAAGTTGCGGAACTAAGCCGCGGGCGGACGCCAGTGCGGAGTAGCCGACGAAGGCCACCGCGAGGCATCGGGTGGTGAACCCGCGTTTTAGAGTGAAAAAGCCCATGTCATCATCCGTATAACTTTCCGCAGTACCGAACCCGATTCACGGCCGCGAAGTTCCCTTGCCCGGTTAAGGAATCCAGGCTTTCGAAGTCCAGCCTGGAAACTTGTGCTGGAGTAAACGGATCCACCTATCGAGCGTCGAATGAAGTCAGGGAATACTCGGCCCGGGTTGGTCATCATTCGGGCCACGGCGTTATCTATAGGTGGAGCATTTTCGTTTAATCGGTGGCAAGCCCCTGCCTTTCGCATTCTTCGCCTTGGCGGCGAGCTCGTAATCATGTATTATAGTGTCCTAACTGCCTTTACCGCATTGAGTTAGACCTTAGGAGAGCGGCGTGGCGAAAGCCGAAAAATCCCGCAGTGGTTTCGTGCTGAAGGCCTCGCTCGGCATTTTGGCCCTTGCCGCCATCGCCGGGGCGATCTGGGCCGGCGGGCGTACGGCCGATACGAGCTACACCACCTTCACCGTCCGCCGCGGGCCGCTCGACATCAAGGTCGTCGAGGGCGGCGAAATCAAGGCGATGGAAAGCCAGGAGATCAAGTCGCAAATCAAAGGCTATGAAGGCAGCAAGATTCTGTTCATCGTCGAGGAAGGCATCTACGTCACCGACGAGGACGTGAAGAACAAGAAGAAATTGGTCGAACTGGACTCCTCGAGTATCAAAGAAAAACTGACGACCGCGGAGATCAGTTTCAAAGGGACCCAAGCTTCGCTCATCGAGGCCGAGAAGGCATTTGAGATCGAAGTGAACCAGGCCGAAAGCGATATATACACCGCTAGACTCGATGTGACTTTCGCGGAGATGGGGCTCGCAAAGTACCTCGGCACTGAACTGACCGGCGTGGTGATGAAGGCGCTCGAGGAACTCCGCAAGGAAGAAGAAGCGAAGGCCGCCGAGAAAGCCAAGCTTGCCGAAGCGGCGCGCAAAGAGCGCGAGGAACTGGTCAAGGCCGCGCAAGAGGCCGCTGCAAAAGTGGCCCAGGCCGCGGCCGCGAAAGTCGCCGCCGACGCAGAGGCCGCGGCCACACGCGAGGCCGTTCCTGCGACCGCGGTGCCGCTCGTAGTCGAAGCGGCGCCCGCGTCCACGGTGGCAATTGCAGCGGCGCCCCCGGCGCCTGCCGAAAATGAGCCGCGAGACATCACGCTCGAAGACCTGCGGATCCCGATTCCCGACATCGATTTCAGCGGATACGCACGCGACAAGGGAAAACTGGGCAACGGCGAAGCCAGCCAAAAACTCAGCACCTTGCGCGACGCCGTGATGATGGCGCGTGCGGCCGAGTCCAAGGCGCAAAACGACTACAAGAGCCAGAAAACGCTTTTCGACAAGAAATTCATCACGCCGAGCGAGCTGGAGAATTTCCAAATCAACTTGGACAAATGCATCGCCGGGGTGACCGCCGCGGAGACGGCCGAGCAATTGTTCATCACCTTCGAATTCAAGAAGGAAGCGCAGAAGCTGATGTCGGATTATGTGCTTGCGACGCGCAAGCTCCAGCGCACCGAACAGCAGGCCCTCTCCAAGCTCGCGCAAGGCCGCGCCAAGCTCCTCTCGGCACAGGGCCTTTTCAAGATCGAGTCCGAACGCATCAAAGACTACGAAGACCAGATCGCCAAATGCGTCATGGTCGCCGAGCGCGCGGGGCTGGTCGTCTACGGCGGCGGCGGCGAGCGCTACTGGAACCAGGAGCCGATAAAAGAAGGCACCACCGTCCGCGAGAAGCAGGCCATCATTACCATCCCCGACATGTCGAAAATGTCCGTCAAGGTGAATATCCACGAGTCTGACATCAAGAAGATCGCGGCCGGTCTCAAGGCGCGCGTGCGGGTCGATGCCTTCCCCGATCGCGAGCTCGACGGCGAGGTCACCAAGGTCGGCGTGCTGCCCGATTCCGAAAACCGCTGGATGAACCCGGACCTCAAGGTCTACGAGACGACGATCAAAATCGAAGGCACCCACGACTGGCTCAAGCCCGGCATGAGCGCGCAGGCCGAGGTGCTCGTCACGCGGCTGGACGACGCGGTCTACATTCCGATTCAGTCCGTCGTGCCGCAGGGCGACAAGCAGGTGTGCTTCGTGATCGAGGGCGACACGCCGCAGCGCCGCGAAGTCGAGACCGGCGAGATCACTGTCGAGTATATTGTCGTGACCAAGGGCCTGAAAACCGGCGAGCGCGTGCTGATTCGTCCGCCCGACGGCAGCCGCGAAGAGCAAATGAAGAAAGAGAATGAGGAAGGCGGCGAAGGTAAAAAGAAGGCGAACGACAAGAAAGAAGCGCCGAAACCCGCCGCGCCCGGGCCGGCGACCTCCGCCAAGCCCTCCGCGGCGCCCAAGCCCTCAGCCTGAGCATGGCGGCCACTCCACCCCGCCGTCCCGCGTCTGCCTCGAATTGGTCTTCGCTCAAGCGCAGCGTCCGCCTTGGGTTGCGGAGCATCTGGATTCACCGTCTGCGTTCTTCGCTCACCATGCTCGGCATCGT
>VFKU01000693.1 GCA_009885415.1 Rhodothermota bacterium | reverse complement strand
GCGGCGGCGGGCGCGGCGGTGACGCACATCGACGCGTCGAAGAAGAGCATCACCTGGGCGAGGGAGAATCAGGAGCTGTCGGGCCTGGGCGAGCGGCCGATCCGGTGGATTCCCGAGGACGCGCTGAAGTTTGTCGAGCGCGAAGGCCGGCGCGGATCGAAGTACGACGGGATCATCATCGATCCGCCGAAGTTCGGCCGGGGACCGAACGGGGAAATCTGGAAACTAGAGGACTCGTTGGGGACGCTCGTCGAGGCGTGCCGGAATATCTTGAGCGAGCAGCCGTTGTTTGTGGTGCTCACGGTCTACGCGGCGAACATTTCGCCGCTCAGCGCGTACTATCTTTTGCAGGATCTGCTGGGGGAACGCGGCGGGACGTTGTCGGCGGGCGAGTTGGTATTGCCGGAAAAGAGCGCGGGGCGACTGCTGCCGGCGGCGATATTTGCGCGGTGGAGCGCGGCGGGTTGAGTATGCTACGCGGTGAGGGGGCTCGTCGTCAGGGTCGTTAGTGACTGCGGGCCGCTATGACGTTAGATTTCCCGTCGACCTGATCAATGGTCGAATGGGGGGAAGATGTTGATCTCCGTACCCAAAAAACTGAGGTAGAGCCGGAACGATAGTTCAGTTCTTTGCTCCACGACTTTGACGCCAGGTCCTACTGATGCTTCCACCGTCCCCGTGTATCCTCTTTCGTAGTAACCGACATTATCAAGAGCCTTAACTTCGCCGGTGTCGTTGCGGAATGAGATGGTCATCGAGGACTCTCTGTTAGGTGGATAGACGGTTCCAACGAAGTATTGCCCCGGTTTCAACGACTTTAGGGATACACTTGAGTCTCCAATTCTCGCCGACACATCAGACACAGTGTTCGCGCTGTCGTTGTGAATTCGAACGTGAACGCCGGTTTGAAGTCGCAGAAAAACAAGGCAAAAGAGAACGAACAACGCGGCCACAAGAATTGCCGCTAATCTGAATCTTTGCCAGGCGATTTTCATGTCAACGTGTCCTGCTCTATCCGCGAGCGTTCAGAATATCTTCGCAACGCACCACGACATCAAGGATCCGCGGTCTAGTATTCCTTGCGCAAATTCGTGGCGGGGATGCCGAGGGCTTCGCGGTATTTGGTGACGGTGCGTCGGGCGATGGTGAGTCCGTCTTTTTTTAGGAGGTCGGCGATTTTCTGGTCGGAGAGGGGGTGGTGCTTGTCCTCGGAGTCGACGATTTTTTTGACTTGGAGTTGGACGCTTTTGCTGGACTGATCTTCGCCGTGGGCGCTTTTTAGGCCGGGGGAGAAGAAGTATTTGAGTTCGAAGAGGCCCTGCGGCGTCTGTATGTATTTTCCGCGGGTGGTGCGGCTGACGGTGGCTTCGTGCACGCCGACGACATCGGCGATTTCCTGGAGCGTGAGCGGGCGGATCGCGTCGGGGCCTTTTTCGAGGAACTCACGCTGGAAATCGATGATCGCCATGCCGACCTTGAGGATGGTCTGCCGGCGCTGTTCGATGTTTCGGATGAGCCATTTGGCGGCCTCGAGCTTTTCGCGCAGGAAGGCTTTGTCGTCGCGCGGGACTTGTTTGCCCTTGGCGAGGTCGCGGTATTCCTGGTTCAGCCGGAGCGCGGGTCCGCTCTCGGCGGTGAGCTGGACCTGCCATTCGCCGTCGACTTTCTCGACGACGAGGTCGGGCGCGATGTATTGGGTGGGCGCGGACTCGTATTGCATGCCCGGGTAGGGATCGAGCGTGGAGAGTTTTCGGCGCAGTTCCTCGACGCGTTCGGGCGTGACGCCCATGGCGCGGGCGATCTTCGGAATCTGGCGGTGCTGCAAGGCCTCGAGGTGATCCTGGACCAGCGTACGCAACTCTTTGTCGTCGGGATACTCGGCGTTGATCTGGAGCAGGAGACACTCGACGGTGTCGCGCGCGCCGACGCCGGATGGTTCGAACTTTTGGACGGCGAAAAGCACCCGCTCGATTTCGGCCGCGGGCTCGCCGAGTTCGGCGGCGATCTCGTCGATCGATCCGGTGAAGTAGCCTCGGTCGTCGATGTCGCCGATGAGCCGCTCGCCGATCGCGTAGTGCCGGGAGTCGTCACCGAAAGCCATGCGCAGTTGGGTCAGCAGGTGGGCCGAGAGCGACTCTTCCTTGGTGATGGAGTTCTCGTAAAAGTCGCGGCGGGCGGCGGTGTCG
>VFKU01000325.1 GCA_009885415.1 Rhodothermota bacterium | reverse complement strand
TACTACAGCGAGCGGCTCGGCGGACGGCCGGTGGACGCGGAATCGGGCGGCTTTGGGACCGAGACCCGGTTGAAGATGCAGCACGGTGAACTGCTGGCGTTGGACTCGACTGGAAGCCGAGAGTGGCGCGTGCCGCCTCGACGCATGGAGGAGGTCGCGCTGCACGAAGCGCGCAATCCGTGGGGCGTGACCACGTACCATCCGGAGTTGGAGACCGGATTTTACAATCACATGGGCGGGTTCCTGCCCTACGTGATCGGCCGCGTGCCTCCGGAGCGGTACGGGGTGTATCGCTGGACCGGGCCGAGCTACACCCCGAAGCCTGCGGGCGAGGGGGACCCGAGGTGAGCGCCGGTGGCGGTTTACTCCGTTGGCGGGCGGCGGTCTTCTTACTGCCTATCCTCGCGCTGGCGCCGTTTTTGGCGAAACCCTATCAAGCGGACGATCACCTCTCGATATGGGTGGCCGAACAAATCGCGCGCGATCCTCTCGACTTTTTCGGCTTCGACGTGAACTACGGCTACGCGCGTGTGCCTATTCACACGATCAGTCACAACCCGCCCGGTACCGCGTACTGGCTTGCGTTGTTAGGCGTGTTGAGCGGTTGGAATCTTGAGGTCCTTCATCTTGGCATGTCGCTGTTCGCGGGCCTTGCCGCCTGGGGAACTTTCGAACTCGCGCGCGATCTCGGTGTGCGTCCGGCCGTCGCCTCGGTGTCCAGCGTGCTGACCCCGGCGTTTCTGGTCTCCGCGTCGACCTTGATGACCGACGTGCCGATGGTCGCGTTCTACGTGTGGGCGGTCGTCGCGTGGAGGCGCGGATTCGCGCGCGATTCGTGGCGCTGGATGTTGTGCGCCGCGGCCTGCGCGGCCCTCGCGCCGATGATGAAATTTTTTGGGATCACGCTGCTTCCGTTGTTGGCGCTGGACGGGCTTTTGCGTGGGCCGCGGCCGCGGCGTTGGTGGTGGTGGCTAGCGATACCCGTGGCGGCGTTCTTTGCGCTTCAAGCGTATACGTTCCTGCGTTACGGGGTCACGCCGTTTTTCGATGCGGCCGGAGTGGCGACGGCGGCGAAATGGCGTAGAGAGGAGCACGCGTTGACCCGGCCGGTGCTGACCCTGGTGTTCGTGGGCGGAAGTTTCCTGCCGCTCGCGCTCGGATCGATCCGTCGCGCCGGCGCCAAGGTCGCTGTCGGCAGCGTAGTGATTTCCGTCCTCGCCGCCGCACCGCTGATCTACGGCTATTCGGCCCTCCAGCTTCTGTTGGGCCAAACGCAAGCGTATTCTTGGCCGATCCTTACGCACTTCGCCGTGTTCTTGTGCTCGGCACTGCTAATGCTTTGGTCCGCCGGGCGGGCTGTGGCCGTGCTTTCGAGAGTGGACGCGATCCTGTTCGCGGGCTGGATCGGCGGCACCCTGCTCTTCACCGCCTTCGTGAACCACTACGTCAACGTGCGCACCCTTCTGCCGATGCTGCCCGCGCTCGCGGTGCTCCTCGCGCCGGGTCTCGATCGTTTTGTAGCCCGAGCGGCCGTACTCGTCGTCGGGGCCGTACTCTGTGCGTGCCTTCTGGTCGCCGACTACGACGTGGCCGCCCACGAC
>VFKU01000553.1 GCA_009885415.1 Rhodothermota bacterium | reverse complement strand
TGAGCAGCGTCCCGATGCGCCGTTTTCGGCGGTCGAAGAGCGGCGATTCGTTCACCAGCAGCCACATGTCGCCGCCCTGGCGGTTCCACACGATTTCATACGATGAAGCCAGGGCACGCCGGCGCCGTTCGCCGTGCCGCACGACCGGTTCCACGCCATAACTCTGCGCGAGATCCTGCAGGCGCTGGCCGACGATGTCCGCCTCTTTAATTCCGGTCGCGTCGGTCAGCGCGCGATTGATCAACACCACCTTGCCTTCGGAATCCGACAGGATGAATCCTTCGCCCATGTGGTCGGCGATATGCCGGAAGCGGTCGCCGAGTTCGTCGAAGATCGCTTCGGAGCGCACCACGCCGTACAACACGACCAGCAGGCCGAGTAGGAGGCTGCCAATGCCGATCCAGCGCGAGAGCCGGCCAATGGCTGGCGGCACCCACTCGCTGTCCACGAGTCCCTCAGACAGCCCGGACACGGCGAGCACAGCGCCGAGAGACAGCCCGGCCAGGCCCGCGATGATTAGCCAGCGCTGGAGGCCGTCGCTGTAAATGCGCGCAAGGAGATTGCCTCCGAGGAATATCGGGATGGTGACGCAAACGCCGACGACGATGGTACGAAGGAGCATGTCCTCCAACTGATTGGAGAACAACACGCCGGCCATTCCCAGCATGATGGGGATGAGGTAATACGGCCGATCGCTGCGTAACCGGCTGAAACTTCGCATCAGGCTCCCGTGACGGCCCGCCCCCTGCGGACCGCGCCATTATGCCAGCGCGCTCGGGTGCGGTCAACGCAACGGCGGCAGATAAGGCCTTATCGGGACGGGTCTTGGGAGCGGCCGGGCTTAAGGATCCTGCCGCTCGATTTCAACCCGCACCAACTCGTCGCAACGCTCGTTTTCCTCGACCCCGGAATGTCCGCGCACCCACTCCCAACGGACATGGTGGCGCTGGACTTGCTCATCCAGCCGCTTCCAGAGGTCGTCGTTCTTTACTTTGCCCTCGCGCGTCTTCCAGCCGTTCTTTTTCCACCGCGGCAGCCACTCCGTGTAGCCCCGCTTCATGTACTCGGAGTCCGTATGCAGCGTCACCTCGCACGACTGCTTCAAGGCCTCCAGCGCCTCGCACGCCGCCGTCAGCTCCATCCGGTTGTTGGTCGTCTCCGCCGCGCCCCCCGCGATTTCCCGCCGCTTCTCCCCGCTCAGCAACACCGCCGCCCAGC
>VFKU01000493.1 GCA_009885415.1 Rhodothermota bacterium | reverse complement strand
CGTGTTGATGTCGGCCACCAACGTGATCGTCCGCGGATGGGTGGCCGTCTTGAAGAGTTCGCGGCCGTACAGCGGGTGCGTCGCCGAGAACACCACGTAGTCGCGGTATCGCACCGTATAAAAAGGTTCCGACGAAGTGGGCCCCGGAAAAAAATCTTCGAGCAGGCCCGGATCAGAGATCGTCGTATTCGTGATCCAGAGTTCCTCGCCCACCCCGGGCCGCATTGCGCTGAAGAACAAGTTGTTGTTCAACCAGCAGAACGCATAGGGCTCGGAGTCGCCCGGACCGGGGTTCGTCTCGGCGGCGATTCGCGTCGATTCGGCCGTGCCCGAGGTTAACCACAACTCCCGCCCGCGATCCTTCGTCGTCGCCACAAAATAGATGCCCGCCTGCGTCACTGTAAGCTTGTACGGATCGCTGCTCCCGGTGCCGGGATAGAGATCGTTCAAAAGAACGGTGCCCTTCTCCGTGCCATCGGAGCTCCACAGTTCTCGACCGCGCTCCGGCGTGGTCGCCGCGAAATAGATACGGTCTCCGAACGTTGCGAACTGGCCCGGTGACGATCCTTGCTCGCCCGGAGTCAGGTCCGCCAACAGGCGGGTGGTCTCGGCGGTGCCTTCAGAGATCCAGAGCTCCCCGCCTTCTTCTCGAGACACGCCTTGAAAAACCGCCGCATCGCCGAGCGACCCAATCTCGCCCGGGCCGTCCCAGACGCGAACGACTTCCTGCGTTCCGGCATCGGTCCCGTCGGTAACAAATAGTCCGGCGATCAGGCCGTTCTCCGCGCCGCGAAAGAGCACGCGGTCTCCCACCCCTCCGAAGGTCATGTTGCCGACGCGGATGGTGTAGGGCCTCGTGCCCTTAGATCCGAGCGCTTTGGTGCCTTCTGGTGTTCCGTCCGTGATCCAAAGGTCGCCATCCTCGTACATGTTTATAAAAATCAGCAGCCGGCCGGCCGGCATCTCCAGCGCGGGCCCCACATAGTCCGCCGCGCGCCCGCCCGTCTCGGGGACAATCCGGTGCGTGCCGGACTCCGTCCCGTCACTCACCCACAACTGACCAATGCCCTCCGCTTCGAGGCGAAAGAGCAGCAGGTTGCCGACGCTGCTGAACCTCGAGAGGACGCTCCCGTCCGGCCCCGGCGTGAGGTCCCGCACAAGTTCCGGCGCCTCGTCAAAGTCCTTCAGCAGCCACAACTCCCGCCCATGCACGCCGTCGTCCGCCGAGAAATAAAGCAGATTGCCAATCACGCGAAGTTCCTCGGGAGCCGACGAAGGCGGCTGGTAGCTCGTTCGGCCAGGCGCCGCGGGCGTCGCAACCTGCGCAGCCGCGCCCAAGCTCAGCAGCGCAATCGAGAGGAGGCCTATCGCAAGCCGACGCAGTCTCACGTGCGCGCCCATATCATCGCTGGACCTGATCAAACACGATCAGCGCGCCATGCACTAACTCGTCCGTGCTCGCGGCGCCCCAGTGCGCGAGCGGCCGGCCCGCCCCGGCAGACTCTTCCGCGCGCACTTGCAGGTTGAATCGCCAGGGCGCGGACGGGGCCCCCGCCGGAACGAAAATCTCCAGCGTCCACTCGGCCGCGCCTTTGGCCGCGGCAACCTGCCAGCCTTCCGGGAAGGGCACCTCGCGTTCGCCGTCGAAGTACGATCGCGAAGAAATTTCAGTCCCGGAAAATTCGACGAAGCCGCGGCGCGCCAGGTGCGGAGGATGGGTCACGCCGTCCATGATCCCCAAGGAAGCGCGGACCGGATCCTCGCCCGTGAGATTCACACGAACGCCGATGTAAAGCCCCGCCGGCGTCCGGCGAAAAAGCGCCCGCGCCCCCGGCGAGGCCATAAGTTCACCGACACGACCGCGCGAGTCGTACATCTCGTCTTTCCAAGTAACATCGTCGAGAACGCCGTCGATTTTCGGCGCGGCAGTCTCATTCACAAGCGGCGCGATCACGCGCTCGCCCGAAGCGGGGACGAGCGCTTCGAAAATCCCACCAAGCGGCAGGTCGCGCGCCGCCATCTCGTTGAACACAAGCGCAGGCATCAAGTCCGAGGCCTCGAAGCCGCGAAGAAAGTCCACGCGCGAAGCCGCGCCAGGATCGCTCTCGGCCAGAAAGCTCTGCTCGCGCACCGTGTGCTGGTTCGCGCTCTCAAAGCTCAAGCGCGCGGCCAGCCCGCTCTTGCCTTCTTGCCAACGCCCGCCGCCCGTCACTGGCCCCTGCTCAAAACCGCGCGCCAGCGGCGAGGTATAGCCCGCCCATTCCCCTGCGAAGCGCAGGCCCCCAGGCCCCTCGGTCATCACCATGCGACAAAGGAACTGAGAAGAGTACCCCGTGACCACACTACCCGCGCCCTCCGGATTCGGCGCGATCCACCAGCGCCACGAGTCGCCATTCGTCGCATCCAGATCGGTCGCAACAAAAAATCGATCGGCCGTGGCGATAGGGGAGAGAGAGGGCGCAGCGGAGAGGTCCGCCCCGCCAGCAGGCGCCGTCGGCGAGGACCCAAAGCCTGGATTCGCATAGAGATAGCCCGCGCCGCCGACGAGAATCGCCATGGCGAAAACGATCGCCGCACCACGCCTCCAAGTCCGTACCGACCCCGGTCGCGATCGCGGCCCAACTCCGCGCGTCCCCTTCAAGACCCGCGCCACCGTTTTCCGCGTGCTTCGCCGGAGCGTCGTGCCGCTCGAAGTCCCATCCAGTTCCGGCGCGCCCGCCAGGTCCCCGAGTGCTTCTCGCGCCGTGGCATATCGCTGCGCAGGATCAATCAGCACCAGCCGATTCACCACACGCGCCAGTTGCGCAGACGCCTTGGGCGCGCGGCTTTCAATGCGCGCCAGCGGATCGTTGGTAATTTGTTTGGCCAGCGCGCTCGTTGTCGTTCCCTTATACGCCGCCTCCCCAGTCAGGCATTCATAGAGCACCACTCCGAGAGCAAACAAGTCCCACTGCGGCGTTACCTCCGCCCCGTCCCAAGCTTCCGGCGGCATGAAACGCGGCGTGCCCAACACCACCGTCGTCGATCGCCCCTCGACCAACTGCGTCGCCGTACTGTCCGCAAGCGCCGTCGCAATTCCGAAGTCCACCAGCTTGGCACGCATCGCTTCGTCGAAAAGTATGTTCGAGGGCTTGATGTCCCGGTGGACGATGCCCTGCTCATGGCATTCGATCAGCGCATCGAGCACGTCCTGCGCCAGCCGCGCCGTAAGCTGCGGTGTCACCACGCTGTCTTGCAGGATCCGTAGCAGCGAAGTCCCGCGGACGTATTCCATGTCCAGCAGCAGCACGCCGTTCACCCAGTCCAGGCTATGGACGATGACAAGTCCCGGGTGCGTCAGCCGCGAGATCGCCCGAGCCTCACGCTTAAACCGCGCCACGAAATCCGCGTCTTCCGCAAAAATCGGCAACAGCCGCTTCAGCGCCACTTCCCGCCCCAACAGCGTGTCCTCGGCCAGATACACCTCGCCCATTCCTCCGCGTCCTAGCTCACGAAGAATGTGGTACTTTCCGATGCGACTGCCGATCCACGAACTTGCTGACGCCGTTAACACATTGCTCCCATCCGAAAACCGGACATACGCCGGGATGCACTGTATATTACGCGGAATCGCGGGAATAGTTACACCGTTTGGCAGCATAAAAAGGGAATTACATATTTAGTTCCACAGCTTTTTGTGTTTCCTTTAATTAGCGGCCAAATTGGCGAATCTCTCCACTAACACTGCTTTGCGAAACATAGCGATTTATTGGCATTTCCTGGTCTGTGGATTCAACTATATAATCCCCCATAAAAAGGCCCGCTGCATATAGATCACTTCAGACCGCCGACACAGGCGGACAAATGACCGGGCGGGAACAGCCGCCGACTTCGCTCTCATCTCGGACAACGACCAATTCCCGGACAGACTTGTCTGATTGCCGGACAGCCCCTGGATCGCTCCCTGTGCCCACGGGCAAACCCTTGCGTCTCGAGCACAGCCGAAAATCCCGAGAAAGGCTTGTGCTCCCGCACGGATCTTGGCTTGCGGGGCGAACAACCGAAGGAATCCACAGGCATTGATCGATTGGCGCGAGACTTGCACTCGCGTCGCTGTAGCGGGGCAAGCAGGTGTGCTCGTCCGGTGGTTGGGGAAGGCGGCGGCGCGCCGATGCTCGCGTCGCCTCGAAGTGCAGTGGAGAAAAGAATGTCCATAACGTCTGAATCGGACCCGTTCGGGATGAACGAGTCTGCGCGAAACCAACTCTTGCTCAAGACCCGCAGTCGCATGCGGGTCTGGTGGCTCTGCAATGTCCAGGGATGTCGCGTGGTGTTAATCACCCGCCTCCCGACGCCGACCTTCTGGGGCGGCGTCCACTCGGCCCGGACCTGGTGGCTGGCCGAGCGCGACGGGAAGAACCGAAACGGCAACTCTTCGCGCTGATCGGGCGATTCATATCGCGCCACACGCCATGCCACGGTTTTCGTCTTCCTCGGGCAGAGGCCCCGCTTTTGCCACGTGGACGCACACCGCCCATCTGGAAACAAGACCGCCCCCTCAATCTGCCCCTGCGAGGACGGCGCCATGTTGTGGTATCGTAAGCGTTCTTGGTGGCGAAGTGGTGTAGTGGGGAGTTTCAGGGGACTCGTCATGGATATTCGCATTTGGGCTTTGCGGGTCACCACGCTTTTTCAGCGTGCGGCTTTTGGAGCGCTCGGCTTGGGGGCCGTTTTCAGCGGGATCGGTAGCGCGCACGCCGCCTCGCTCAATTTCACTCAGAACTCTCCCGGCAATCACGAGTACGGTCGGCAGACTTCCTTGCCCGAAGGCTTCGGCACGGGAGAATTCACCCTCGATCTCTGGGTTCGCCCGGCGAACTCTTTTCCCGTGGGCCCCACCAGCACCAGCGGGCCGCAACAACTCGCGAATTGGACCAGCGAAGACAACCGCCCCTACAGTGCGGGAAATTGGTGGTGGGCCGGGAATTTCCTCCTCGACGGCCACAACAACGATGTTTTCCAGAACGGCACCTTCAGCCTCCAGTTTTACGGCGGCGGACGTCTCCGTTGGGATTTCGGCGACGGAGAATTGTTCACTGGTGGCCAGCGCGCCATTCAAGTATGGCCCGCGACCGACACCGGCTCTCTGCTCGATGGAAACTGGCACCGGCTCAGTTGCGTGCGTCGCTGGACGGGAACCTCCTCCGCAGACCTCGAGTTGTGGGTCGACGGCGTGCGCATCGCCG
>VFKU01000683.1 GCA_009885415.1 Rhodothermota bacterium | reverse complement strand
CGGGTCCCACACGTACGCAATTCCGCCGCTCATGCCCGCCGCGAAATTCCGCCCGGTCCGCCCGAGAATCACCGCGCGGCCGCCGGTCATGTATTCGCAGCCGTGATCGCCCACGCCCTCGACCACCACCCACGCGCCGCTGTTGCGCACGCAAAAGCGCTCGCCGGCCATTCCGCGGAAGTAGCCCTCTCCTCCCGTCGCGCCGTACAGCGCCACGTTGCCGATCAATATATTCTCTTCGGGGATCAGCGTGCTGTCGTAAGGCGGCCGCACGATGATCTTTCCGCCCGACAGGCCCTTCCCAACGTAATCGTTCGCTTCGCCGAGCACGTTGAAGGTCACGCCGTCGATCGCGAACGCGCCGAAGCTCTGCCCCGCCGCGCCGTCGCAATCGATCCACACGGTATCTTCCGGCAACTTACCGGTGTACTGCCCGAGTTTGTGCCGCCGCGTCAACTCGCTCGAGAGCATCGTGCCGACCGTCCGGTTGATGTTCCGAATCTTCACATGGAAATGCACCGGCGCGCGATACTCGATCGCCGGGCGCGCGCGCTGCATCAGCACGTGGTCCAGCGCCTTCTCGAGGCCATGGTCCTGTTTGCCGCTGTGGTAAAGCGTCTCGCCTTCCCACGCCTTCGGCATATACAAAATCCGCGAGAGGTCCAGCGTCTTCGCCTTCCAGTGCCCCGGCAGCGGGTCATAGGCCAGCCAGTCGCGGTGTCCGATCATCTCGTTCACCGTCTTCACGCCAAGCTTCGCCATGATCTCGCGCAACTCTTCCGCCACGAAGAACAGGTAATTGACCACGTACTCCGGCTTGCCCTCGAACTTCTTCCGCAATATCGGGTCCTGCGTCGCGATGCCGACCGGACACGTGTTCAAGTGGCACTTGCGCATCATGATGCAGCCCGTCGCGACCAGAGGCATCGTGGCGAAGCCGACCTCGTCCGCGCCGAGCAGAAACGCAATCGCCACGTCCCGCCCGGTCTTCATCTGACCGTCGGTCTGCACCCGAATCCGGCTGCGCAGGTTGTTCTCGACCAGCACCTGGTGCGTCTCGGAAATCCCCAACTCCCACGGCAGCCCCGCGTGCTTGATCGAACTCAAGGGCGACGCGCCCGTGCCGCCGGTGTCGCCGCTAATCAGCACGAGATCGGACT
>VFKU01000621.1 GCA_009885415.1 Rhodothermota bacterium | reverse complement strand
GCTGCCGCTGGTCTCGATGAGCACGGTGAACCCCGCGTCGAGCAGCGCGCGGCAGAGATCGACGCAGGCCGGTTGGACGAGCGGCTCGCCGCCGGTGATTTCCACGAGGGGGCACTCGAGTTCGCGGCATTTGGCGACGATGTCGGCGAGAGCCACATTGTCGCCGCCGTAGAAGGCGTAGCTGGTGTCGCACCAGACGCAGCGCAGGTTGCAGCGGGCGAGCCGGACGAAGGTGCACGGCAGGCCCGCCCAGGTGGACTCTCCCTGGACGCTCTTGTAAATCTCCGTGATGCGGAGGGTTTTTGGGGCGGCTGCGGCGATGGTGGATTCAGACATGGAAGAGACTGCCGGGGAATTGGGGTAGTTTACGGTGTTGCGACAAAGGGCACAAGGCGCGCGATGCTTCGGGGTGGGGCGATCGGTGCGACGCCGCCCAGCTTTGCTGGGCTTGGTAAAGCGGGAGCTATCGCCCCCGCAGTCCAAAGAAGGGCCGAGGAGTTACTTGTATTTGGGCGGAGTCACGCCGAGCTGCATGGCGCTGGTCATGAAGTAGTTTCTGGCGTTGGCGCTGATTTGTTGGCGGCCGATGGCGATGAGGGCCTGGGCCTTGATGGATTTAGCCTCGGCGCTGGCGGGATCGAGCGCGAGTACGGTGTCGGCGAGTTCTGCGGCCCACTGGTGGTCGCCGGCTTTGGCGGCGTCGCGGAGTTTTTGGAAGAGGGCGTCTTTGCCGCCGGCGAGCGCGGCGATGCGTTCGGCGCGGTCCTTGGGCGCGAGCGGAAAGAGGTGGGTGGGGTTGCCGTCGAACCAGCCGAGCATGCCCGCGAAGATCGAGCGCACCGCCCAGGGCACCGTGCCGTAGAATTGTTGCAGGTACGGCTTCGAGGCGAGGGCGTCCGGCAGTTTCACTTCTTGCACGAGTTGGTCGGGCGTGAGGCCCTTGTTCATGCCGGCGATCGTCTGCGTGTAGACCGAGTCGATCGCGTTACGGTAGTCCGTGAGTACTTCGTGGATGTGGGCTTCACCCGCGAGCGGCCGCGAGTGGCTGGGAACGAGGAATTCGGGTTTCTCGGCGATCACGAGATCGACGCTGTCCCGCCACTTGCGGACATCGCGGTAGGGCGTGCCGCGAATCGCGTAGAGATTCGGGAAGGCGAGGTAGTAGTTGTCGCCCACGCAGAGCACTTTCTTTTCAGGCAGCCAGACATACAACTGGTCGTCGGTCTCGCCGGGGGCGTGGACGAGCTTGACTTTCACGCCGGCCGCGGTGAATTCGAGTTGGTCGTCGAAAGTTTTCGTCGGCTTGAGGTAGGTGAGCGCGCCGCCGGCATCGAGGACGAGTTTCGGCCCGATGCCCGAGTTGGGCCGAGCGTCGTCGGGCAGGAGCGCGCCGAACTGGCGGAGGTTACGCGGCTGCATGGCGGCGCCGACTTCGGCGTTGCTCTGTACGACGAGTTTCTCGAGCAGCGCCTGCGCGTAGACCTCGGGGTGGGCGTCGCCGGCGAAGACTTCGGAACCGTTGATGTGGTCGTAGTGGTTGTGGGTGTAAATGATGGCCTTGACGGGTTTTTTGGTGAGCTTGTCGAATTCTGCCTTGATCGCGCGCGCGGCGGACTTGCTCTCGGTAGTGTCGACGATGATGACGCCGTCGGCGCCTTCGATGAGTATGGAGTTCGCAAGGGCATAGCCGACCGCAACCCAAACGCCGTCGGTGACTTCGATGACCTCGGGCCGGAATTCTTCCGAGTGGGCGATGAGTTTTTCTTCGTTGGTCTGCTGCGCGGCGAGCGGGCCGGCGAGAGCGAGGAAGAGGATGGCGATGAGGGCGGTGGTACGCATAAGCGAGGCTCCTGAATTGACGCGCCGCATTGTACACGAGGCTTTCTCGGAAGCTCGCCCGCGGGCACGCGCTTCGGGGCCGCCGGTCCATTACGCATCGGAATTCGGCCCCGCAGAGGTATACACTACGGTCTGCTTGCCGCGAGCACCCCAAAGACTGGCGTCGGCGATCTGCGCCCTCTGGCCGGTAAGCCGGGAATTCCGGCCGCGGTGCCACCGTTATGTTTGCTGTGAGTCGTTCATCCTCGAAAATCTATGGAGTATTTCCGTGGTAAAAGATCAACACGTGCTCGATGCCATGCGGCACATTATCGACCCCGACCTTGGGAAGGACATTGTTTCGCTCGGGTTTATCAAGGACTTGAAGGTCCGCGGCGGCGACGTCAGCTTTACGGTGGAATTGACCACGCCGGCGTGTCCGGTGAAGGAGCAATTCAAGACGGACTGCGAACGTGCGGTGCGTGCGGTGCCGGGAGTGTCGTCGGTGAGCGTGACAATGTCGGCGATGCAGGCCAAGAAGCAGCCGGGGCTCGGGATCAACACGCTGCACAAGGTGCATACCGTGTTGGCGGTGTCGTCGTGCAAAGGCGGCGTGGGCAAGTCAACGATCGCGGCGCAACTCGCGCGGCAGATGCAACGCGAAGGTCTGCGTGTCGGCCTGCTCGATACGGACATTTACGGCCCGTCAGTGCCGACGTTGTTCAATCTGCGCCAGCCGCAGTTGATGATGCGCAATAATTTGCTGATGCCCATCGTGGTCGATGGCCTTAAGCTGATGTCGGTCGGTTTTGTGCTGGGGGATTCGCCGGCGGTGATGCGCGGGCCGATGGTCTCGGGCTACGTCCAGCAAATTTTGCACCAGACCGACTGGGGCGATCTCGATTACTTGGTGATCGACATGCCGCCGGGGACGGGCGACATCCAGCTTACGCTGGTGCAGCAGGCCGCGCTCGACGGCGCGATCATCGTGACGACGCCGCACTCGCTCTCGCTGGTGGACGTCGCGCGCGGCATTCTGATGTTTGAGCGCGTCAATGTACCGGTGCTGGGCATTGTCGAGAACATGTCGTATTTCGTCTGCGACAATTGCAGCAAGAAGCACTACCTCTTCGGCCAGAGCGCGCAAGCGCTCAAGGACCGTTTCGGCCTCGAGACGCTGGCGGAGTTTCCGATGATCGACAACCTGTCCGATCTTAGTTCGAAGGACGCCGGGGCCGGTCTCGAGCCGTTGCGGCAACTGGCGGATCGTCTGCATCGGGCGGTTGGCAAGCGGCGCGCGCAGAAGGAGACGCTACCGGTGGTCACGGCGGCGGGGACGCACATCCGCGTGCAGTGGCCGGATGGTTCAGTGGCGCTGTTGAACAATCGCGACGTGCGTGGGGCGTGTCAGTGCGCGTCGTGCGTCGAGGAGTTTTCGGGCAAGCAGATTCTCGATCCCGCGAGTATCTCGGCGAGCATCCAGCCGACGGCGATCGGAAATTTGGGGAATTACGCGGTGTCGATCGCGTGGAACGACGGGCACAGTTCGGGGATTTTCACGTGGGATCGGCTGAAGGAAATCGAGAAGGGCGTGCGCCTGTAGCGCTTGGGGTGAAATTCGTTGCAGGCTTTTGTCCGCGCATGGGCGGGCGCCCATGCCACGAACGCCCGTCAGTTTGTTTCTTGCGGGGCGGCTTCGAGTTCGTACCAGACACCGTTGATCTGGAAGACCTGCCCGTATTCGCGATCGATCATCTTGGACCAGTCTTCGCCGGAATTCCGTTTCATCAGTTCCCGAAGCGCAGGGGACTCGCGTTTTAGGGCAGTACGCGGCTGGTTTTCGTAGCCTCGCTCGTACCAGATTCCGTCTGCGCCGACGCGAAAACTCCGGAGGGTCTTGCGGCTGAGCACTTCGCCCGCACCGACGGGTGCGCGCGGGGCCGGGGCGGGGCCCACGTCGGTCTTGAATTCCTCTTGCGTGGCCGGTGCGTCCAGGATTTTTTCCGGCGCGGGCGGGGCCAACGGCGCGGCTTCGGCAGCCTGCGGCGTGCCGATGAGCTCGGCCCGCGCGCGCGCTTCATCGTCGACGCCCTGCACATCGGCCACGCGCTCGGCGCTTGCGGCAGCCTCCTTGTTCTTGTCGTCTGCCGCAGCCAAGCCTCGCGCGAGGGCCTCGCCGCTGTCCTCGCGTCCGCCACCGGCGGAGTCTGCTTCCATCGCGGCGGGCGCCTTTGCAAAACTCTTCCAGGTCGTGTCGTCGCGCGCAGGCGCGCGCGTGAAATTGTCCCACGTGGCGGCAGCGCTGGTTGAGGTCGAATCCGCCTCCGCGCGGGCGGGCGCGGCAGTATCGGAGAGGGTGGCCGCGGATTCCTTCGCTTCGGCCGGCGCGCTGGCGAGTTGCAGGTCAGCCGGCGCCGGTTGACGTTGCTTGAGGACCAGCACGCCGACGATGAGGACCGCCGCGGCGGAAGCCATCGCCACGAGGGGGCCCACCCAGCGCGGCGCGGCGCGATAATTGGCGGCCGAGGGCATCCGGCCGGCGCGGACGGCTTCGTGCACGCCGGCCGCGAAGCCTGCCGGGGCGGCGACGTGATCGAGTTTCCGGTAGGAGTCGTCCACGCGTTTGAGCGCATCGAGTTCACGCAGACATTCGGCGCAGATGGCGAGGTGCGCCTCGATGGCCGCGCGGGATTCGGCAAGCATCTCGCTGTCGAGGTAGGCAGAGAAATCCTCGCGCACTTCCATGCAATCGCTGTAGGTCTTCATGGGTTCACCCTCAGAGGAGCTGCCGGGCCTTGAGCTGCGCGTGCAACTGGGTGCGCGCGTGATTCAGCCGCGACTTCACGGTGCCCTTGGGGCAACCGGCGATTTCGGCGATTTCGTCGTAGTTCAGGCGGTCGAAAGTGCGCAGGACGAAGACGAGGCGGAAGGGTTCCGAGAGCGTGAGCAAGGCTTCTTGCATCGCCTCATCCAGTTCGCGGCCTCGGGCGGATTCTTCGGGCGTGGCCGCGCGCGAGGCCCAGGCGCCGGTGGCGTCGTGGCTTTCGGTGCGTGCTTCGTCGAAGCGGAGCACTTTGTCGCGGCCTTTTCGGCCGGAATCGCGCAGGCGGTTTCGCGCGAGGTTACCGGCGATGCTGTAGAGCCAGGTGTACACTTTCGAGCGACCCTCGAACTGGCGCAAGCCCTGATACGCACGCAGGAAAACCTCCTGCGAAACGTCCTGCGCGTCTTCGTGATTGCCCAGGAAGCGGTAGACGACGTGGTACACCCGATCCTTGTATCGGCGCACGAACTCGTCGAAGGCCGCGGGATTGCCTGAGCGGCAGTCCTCGACCAGCGCGGTGTCCGAATAGGGGTCGGTCTCTTTGATCAGTTCCACTGCGTACTGCGATCCCTGGGTGTCGTGGTCTTAGACACCGTCTTTGGCCCGAAGTTCGGGCGCTGACTCTTCCCGTCACGATAACCAAGCGGCCCCATTGGATCAAACCCTGGCGGCATAGTATCGTTCGGGAATTCGGGCCGAAATGGTGCAGAAACCCGCGCCGCGCCCGTGAAAAAACGACACGGAAGGGCCGCAGATGTCCCCTGCCACGACTGAATCCGCGCTGACCCGCGCGCGCGAGCGCCGCGCCGCGCACTTGGAGGAGTTCAAGCAGTTTCTGGCGATGCCGAGCGTGTCGACGGCGTCGGCGAACAAGCCGGACGTGACGCGTTGCGGGCAGTGGGTGGCGGAGCGCTTGCGCAAGGCAGGCGTGCCGAAAGTGGAGGTCTTCCCGACGGCGGGCCACGCGATCGTGTACGGCGAGTGGCTGCATGCGCCGGGCAAGCCGACAGTGCTGGTGTACGGCCATTACGACGTGCAGCCGGCGGTGATAGCGGACGGCTGGGACACGGATCCTTTCACACCGACGATCAAAGGGGACTACGTTTTCGCGCGCGGCGCGTCGGACATGAAGGGGCAGATCTTCGCGCAGATCAAGGCGCTCGAGTGCATCACGGCAGAGGGGCCGCCGCCGATCAATATCAAGTACCTCATCGAGGGTGAGGAAGAAATCGGATCGGAACACCTCGAGGAGTTCATCGATACGCACCGCGATTTGCTCCAGTGCGACGTGGTGCTCAATTGCGATGCGTGCATCGAGGGCAAGGACCAGCCGGGGATTACGTATTCGCTTCGCGGTCTGGCGTACTTCGAGATTATGTTGCGCGGCCCATCGCGCGATCTGCATTCGGGACGCTTCGGCGGCTCGATCCGCAATCCAATTCACGTGCTCGCCGAGTTGATCGCGGGCCTGCACGACGCGAAAGGGCGTGTCACGTTGCCGGGCTTTTACGACAAGGTGCGTGAACTCGAACCCGACGAACGGACGGCGCTCGCCAAGCTGCCGTCCTCCGATGCGCAATGGTTCGAGATGACGGGATCGAAGGCGCTCTACGGC
>VFKU01000628.1 GCA_009885415.1 Rhodothermota bacterium | reverse complement strand
TTCGCTGGCACGCACGAATTTGGTGCCGCGCGAAGAGGTGGAGGTGTCGGTCCTCCTGCTGAACGAGGTGAAGCTGGAGGGCCGGGGGGAACTCTCGCTACAGGTGGTCGGGCCGACGAACCAGACGCTGTGGAAAAAGAAGCGCGGGGTGAAGATTCCCAAGCACGGCAAGGAGCTTTGGGCGGGAACGGTCGCCGCTTCGGGATCGATTGGCCCGCATAAGTTCGTGGTCCAGCTCTGGACGGACAAGGGGTTGGCGGCCGAGGGGCAGACGCCGTTTTATGTGGCCCCGTCGGTAGACGTGTGGCGGGGCACGATCGATGTGCTCGATCCCGGCAACCGCTGGACGGAGCGGCTGCGCCGTCTAGTGCCGCAAATCGATGCTACCGCACAAGTCATTCTGGTGCCGCCGCTGGCGGGGTCGATTCGTGTCTATCCGGACAACCCTTTGGGGCAGGTGCTCGGGCGGGTGCGCGAGGGCGCCGCTGCGATCTTCTTGGCACCGCCGGCGGACTGGGGGGAATTGAGCGCGATGCTGGCGGCGCCGGTTGAAGCCGAGATCGGCTCTTTATTGGGCGAGGGCGGATCGGGCGCTGCGCTGTTGGGCCGTTTGCATCCAGTTTTTGAAGGACTTCCGGCGGGAGGGCCTTTGGGGCGACCGTATCGCGGCGTATTAACGCACTGGATCGTCGCGGGCGAGGGCGAGGACGACATCGCGCCAGCGGCGAGTCGGGGTGAGGGCCCGCTTGCGGGGGCCGCGATCCTGGTGCGAAAATTCGGCAATGGCCGTGTGATCTTTACCACGATGCGGTTGCTCGATCGGATCGGGCAGGACCCGGTGGCGGACCGCTTGTTCGTCAATCTGCTGCGGTATTGCGAGCGGCGAGCGCTGCCGTTTCAGGGTATCGCGCGGGCGGAAATGAAGGCGGTCGAGTGGCTGAGGCACGAGCGCGGCCGGCTGCGCGCTTGGCGCTTGATGGGGCCTTTCCCAAATGCAGATGGATCGGGGCACGCGACGGCGTATCCGCCGGAGGCGGGCTTCGAGCCGGAGGCGGCGTACAAGGGGTCCTACCGGGCGGTCTCGTGGACGACGCGGCACCAGGGGCCCGAGGCGATCGACGAGTTGGATCTGGCGGCGGCAGTCGCGCCGAGCACCTTTTCGGCGAGTCCGCTTTCGGGGACGTATTACGCCTATGCCGAACTCGGTGGGGAGTCGCGCTGTGAGCCGACGCTGGCCTTGCGTCACGCGGGCACGGCGAAGTGCTGGGTAAACGGACGGCTGGTGTATGAGTCGGCGGCGGGCGACCCGATGGTTGATGCGGGCGGGGAATTCGAGGGCAGGGTCGTGTTGAAGCAGGGGCGCAATACGCTTCTTGTGAAAGTGTCGGCCGTGCGTGCGGCGCCACGG
>VFKU01000166.1 GCA_009885415.1 Rhodothermota bacterium | reverse complement strand
GCTTGCCCTTGGCCTTCGGAAAGTGTAGCGGCGAAATCAACCCACAGGACGGGTTCGAATCCAGCGGCGCGTGCCTCGGTGGCAAATGTGGGGGCTGATTCGTGAATTTGGGAGCCCGCGTGATGGCTGAGGTCGCCGAGAAGCGCGTGGGCGATGGGCGCGGTCGATTTGGCGGCGCGAAGTTGGCGATACGTTTCGTTCGCGGGTGCGGCGGGTTCCGGCGAGATCACCCACGCGTGCAGCGGCGCGTCGTGTGCAGGGCCGGAGAGGCCGTTGGCGACTTGGACGGCGCGGGCGTAGCGTTGAAGGCCGACAACGGGATCTTGTTCGGAGATGGAGAGGTAGAGAACTTCGGAGTTCAGAGTTTCTCCGGGGGCCAGATCGACGGGGGTATCGAAAGTAGAAATGGCGCGGAAGTGGCCCAGACCGGAAGGCTGCTTTTTTTCTTCGATGATGGGTGTGCCGACGTCGATCGAGCCGCGCGCGCGGTCTTGAGTGATGAATCCGGCGAGCAGGGACTGGCCGGTGGTCGCGTTGAGGATGGCAATGGCGTCCTGCGATTTTGCGGCGCCTTGCGTAGCGATGGGCACTCCGGAGGTCACACCGGAGAGGATACGCGCGTCGTTAGTGCCGGGGCCGAGTAGGAGCATTCCTTTTCCAGGCGCGCCGACACACCAGGGCAGGAGGGCCTTGATACGGACGTTTTTCTTCGTCTCGTTCGTGTAGGCCAGTTGCACCGCAAAGTAGGGGCGCGTGGGGTAGGCGCGGAGCGACCATTGCACGCCTTTGTAAAGGTGGATGACGCCTTGCCCTTGGCCCAGTTTGTCTTCGACGGCTTGGCGTTCGGTCCAACGGCCGGAAAGTTTCACGCGTTCGGGTTGTGCCTCGCCTTCAAACCAGATCATTGGGAACGCGTCGACGATGACGGGGGTGTCGTTCGCGAGAAAGACATCTACTTGGCCGTTTTTTTGGAATGCGATTTTGTAGAGGTCGGAGTTGAGCGAGCGGTACTCCTTCGATCTTCCCATCGGTTGCGCGGACGCGCGGAAAGAACACACGCAAAGCATTCCAGCGATTGCGATGAGTACGAAGGAGAGTCGCGCGGGGCGCATTATCATTTTGGGATGGATATCCGGCGTCCGGTGTCGCTGGATTTGTAGGCGGCGAGGGCGACTTCGAGGGCGTCGCGGCCGGCTTGGCCGGTGAGGGTGTGCGGGACTTTGCCTTCGATGACGTCGAGCCAGTGCTTGATCTCGATGTCCCAGCCGCCGCGGGTGGGTTTGGGATCGATGAGTTTCCACTGCATCGTGCTGTCGCGTCCGGCGGAGGATTTTCCGGTGCAGAGGGAGAGGCCTTTGGCGTAATCGCAGATGATGGAGCCTTTCGTGCCGTAGATTTCGAAGCCGGAGAAGCCGGGCGGGCTGGTCCAGCCGACTTCGATGTAGCCGAGCGCGCCCTGGGCGAATTCGAGTTGGAGCAGCGCGTTGTCGTCGACTTCGATGGGCTTGATGAGAGTGACGGCGCGTCCGCTGACGCTTTTGATCGGCCCGAGCATCCAGTGGCAGAGATCGATCGCGTGGATGCCCATGTCGAGCATCGCGCCGCCTTTGCTGAGGGATTTTTTGTAGAACCAGGAGTTCTTGGCCCAGCCGGGGTAGGGCCCGCCATGGGCGAAGCGGACGCGGATCATGAAGGGTGTGCCGATGGTTTTTTTCGAGAGAAGCTCCTTGCATTTCTGCGGACCGGAGAACATGCGGTGCGAGAAGCCGATCATGAGTTTCTTGCGGGCGCGTTTCGCGGCGGCGAGCATTTGGTCGGCCTCGCGCAGCGTGGCGGCGATCGGTTTTTCGCAGAGGACGTGGCAGCCGGCGTTGAGCGCGGCGATGGCTTGTTTCGCGTGGAAGACGTTGGGCGTGGCGACGCTGACGACGTCGATGGATTCGTTGGCGAGCATGTCGCGGTAGTCGGTATAGGCGGCGAGTTTGCCGAACTTGGTGATGATCTCGGCGTGGCGATCGGTGGAAGGATCTGCGAAGGCGACAAGTTTTGCGCGGCGATCCTGCTTGTAGCCCGGGAAGTGAAGCGCTTGAGTGATGGCGCCGGCGCCGATGATTCCTATACGGTATGGCTTCTTCGTTGGCATTTCGGCCCCCCTGATGCGGTGAAAGCCCAGTTTAGAGAGTGAAGAATGGGCGATCAACCGAGAGTAAGATACCGCGGGTGCATCCATCGGTTGCATCGCTGCGTGATCGCGCAAGGGAAGGTAGTTGCATTCCGCAAACGTATGCTGTATAGTGCATTTCAACGTAACACCTACTGCTTAGGTAGGGGGAAGCAGTTCTGTAGTAATTGCTCCTTCTCTACGCACGCCTCAGATTTTGGGCACCTTCCTTCGGTTAGTTCCCACCATTGCCGGCGCTGAGCACAGGATTTTCAGCCCGCACCGGACACAGATTCGGCGCAACGAAAGGGAACCACCATGTCTTTTGAGCAACTCCACATCCACCCGCGACTGACCGAGCAATTGCTGAGTCAGCGCATCACCGAGCCGACTCCGATCCAGGAGAAGGCCATCCCGCCCGCTCTCGAAGGGCGCGACGTGGTCGCGATCGCGCAGACGGGCACGGGCAAGACG
>VFKU01000703.1 GCA_009885415.1 Rhodothermota bacterium | reverse complement strand
CCAGCTCGGCGTCGAGCGATACGTACTCGGCGAGGTGGCGCGCGGTGTCATGGGGTTCCGCTCGAAAGACCGGCCCGGTCTCGTACACGCGCTTGACGCCGGGGTGCGCCTCCTCGGTGGTCTTGTACACCTTTTCGGCGAGTTCCTTTTTATCCAGGCCGAACTTCTCGGTGAGATGTAGAATCGCCGCGATCTCGCCCGTGTCGTCCACCAGCGCGACCTGTGAACCCACTTCGAGCTTGTCCGCGTCGGCCTGGCTCGCCGGTAGCAAAATCGGAATCGTCCACGCCACGCCCGGCCGCAGGCGCATGAAGTTGAGCACGCTGCGCGTCTGCTCTTCGTTCATAAACCCGCGCAGCGGGCTCAATACACCCTTCGCGATCGCGTCGATGTCGAAGGCGTTGAAGCTGTTGATCGTGAGCTTCGGCATCTTCTTCGCGCAATCGAGCGCCGCCGTGCGCTCCGCGCCGGTCAACAAGCGGTTAACCAACTCCCCGCCGTGGGGTTCAATAGGCATGAAACTCTCTCCTGTGTGGGACGTAGTCGCCGGGAACTCACAGAGAAATCAAGGCGAATCAGACGCGTGAGGGCGGAAGTCTAGCAAACGCAAGCGACATCCCTCAACCACAGGGCACTCTTTGGACTGCGGCAGCTATCGCTGGCCACAGTCCAAAGGAGTCTCGTGTTAGGTTGGATCACGCCAATAGCATCTTTGCGTCTGCCAGTCGCCGAGAAAGGTCAATCTTTTGCGGACAGGCTTGGCCCGCGCGTGCGAAGTCCACGCGCCCGAATGCGCGATCCTCTTCGCTCAGCGCGGCGTAGAGTTCGCGCGCGCGGCCGACTTTGCCGTAACACTCGGCGTACATCAGATAGCGAAGCGTCTCGGCGATCTTCGCACCGCCCGCGTGCGCTTCGCACAGGTGGCTGCACCCGTTACAACGGTGTGACGCGGTCTGCGCCGCGTAGCGGTTCAACTGGTGGAACTCGTCCATGGAGAGCGTCGTGGCCGACTTCGCGGCATCGCCGTTTTCCTTGATCATCTGCACGTTCGTCATTTCCGAGACTGCCGCGTCGATCCGGTCGTCCGCCCAGACCGCTTTGAGCTTGGCCTGGGGCAGCGTGAAACTTTTCGACTGGAAGGTCTTCACCTTTTCACTGTCCTGCGGGACGCTGGCCTGGGTCTTCATGGCAATCAGGCCGATGCCGGCCTTCTTGCAGGCGTCGATCGCCTTGTTCAGCTCCGTGTCGCCGTACATCGAAAAGTTGTATCGAAACTGGATGGCATCAATCGCGCCCGCGCCGAGTTCGGCCGCCTTGTTCATCAGCTCGACCACGTTCCCCTGGTGACACGAAAACCCGAAGTACTTGATCTTCCCGCTCTTTTTTAGGCCGTCGCCCATCTGGATGAACTCGGGACCAAGCTGGCGCAGGTCGTCGATCGAGTGCATGAAAAACATGTCAAGATAATTGGTCTTCAGATCGCGCAGAACAGTGTCCTCCACCCGCGCCGAATACATCTCCGGTTTGCAAGTCTTTCCGTTCAGCATGATCTTCGAGGTGACCCACACGTTCTTGCGGCCGACCTGTTCGAGAAAGGGCGCGATCGTCTTGTGCGACTGCCCGCCCGCATAGGCCTGCGCCGTGTCGATGTAGTTCATGCCTTCATCGAAGCTGCGATGCAAGACTTTGTCATAAACTGGGTCGAATTTCTGCGAGCACCCGAGCAGCAGGATCGGCACGTCTTGACCAGTCGCGCCCAGCTTTTTCCGTGGGATCGTGTTTGCCGCTTGCGCGATCTTCAGCGCCTCCGCCGCATTCGCCGTTCCGCCCGAAAGCGCCACCCCCGCGCCCACCGCCGCCGCGCGCTTCAGCAAATCGCGCCGCCCAAAAGTCTCGCCGCTCATTGCACGTCCTCCCCACTCCAAAAACGTAGGGGCTGCCCCCTGTGGCCGCCCCATTTTAACTGCTGGGCGGCCACAGGGGGCCGCCCCTACAAAAAAATACTACGCGAGCAGCGCGCGCGCCTTCTCCAGCCGGCCGCGGATATTAATCTTCTGCGGGCAGGCCTTGGTCGCGTCGTCGAGGTCCACGCTATGGAAGTTCCGCTCGGACACGCTGAGCTTGGCGTACAACTGCTGCGCTTCGCTGCGCTGGTCGTAGCACTCCGCGTACATCAAGTAACGCAACTGATCGCCGATCTTCAGGTCGCTGGCGACCTTCGTCTCGCACAGATGCGTGCAACCCCGGCAACTGTACTCCGCCGTCTGCGCCGCGTATTGATGGAGCTGAATCATCTCCTTCGCGGTCAAGGCCTTCGCCGTCGTGACTGCCTTCGTGTTCTCCATCAGGATTTGCATGTTGTTAATGCCCGAGACGCTGGCGGTAATGCGTTCATCTTCCAGCGCCGCGCGCAGCCGCGCCTGGTGCAAGGTAAAGTTCTCCGACTGGAACTTCTTCACCATCTCGTTGTCTTGCGGCACGGAACTCTGGGTCTTCATGGAGAGCAGTCCGATCCCCGCCGCGACGCATGCGTCCATCGCCTTGTTCAGTTCGACGTCGCCGTACATCGTGAAGTTGTAGCGGAACATAATCATGTTCACGGCATCGCCGCCGAGCTTGGCGGCCTTGTTCATCAGATCGACGACGTTTCCGTCGTGACACGAGAACCCGAAGTATTTCGTCTTACCGCTCTTCTTCAGTTCGTCGGCGAACTTGATGTACTCCGGCTCGAGGCACTCGGTGTGTTTGAGGCCGTGGAAGAAATACGCGTCGATGTAGTCCGTGCCGAGCACGTCGAACTCTTTCATAATCGCATCGCGGTACATCGCCACCGTGCCCGGCCCGCTCCCGCCGAACATGCCGGACTTCGACGTGATCCAGAGGTTCTTCCGCCCGACCTGTTCAATAAAGGGCTTCAGCGTCACGTGCGACTGCCCGTTCGCGTAGGACTCGGCCGTGTCGATGTAGTTCATGCCGAGCTTGTACGCGCGGTGAAGCATCTTGTCGAAGACCGGGTCGAACTTCTGCGAGCCGCCCATCAGCAACACCGGAACCATCTCGCCGGTCTTGCCCAGCTTCCGCTTGGGCACCATCGGCATGGCTTCACCCGCCGGCGCCGCATCCTGCGCGACCGCGGATTGCAGTCCCGCGCTCGCCGCCGCCACGCCCGCGCCCACCGCTGCTGCGCGCTTCAACAGATCCCTGCGTCCAAATTTCCCGTCGCTCATGTTCGTCTCTCCCGTTGTAAAACTCAGGCTTGTTTCGGTTTCGCGTACTCTCTATTTTTCAAGAGCATACCCCGGTGCGGGCCTCGGTTCTCACCCACCGCCGTGACATACACCGCGCGATCATCCTTGATCGGGCATTCGTTCTCGCAAATCCCGCAGCCGATACACAAATCCGGCACCATGAACGGCTTGTTCAGCACGATAATATTGCCGTACACGTCCTTCGCTTCCATGTCCTTGGTCTGAATGGCCTTGGGCGAAGTCGGGCAGACCTCCTCGCACACCACGCACGGAATCTCCATCGCGTGCGGCAGACAGCGGCCCGTGTTGAAGAAGGCCGTACCCAGGCGAATCGGACCCTTCTCTTCGTAGGCGGCCTTGCCGAGTTTTTCCTCGACTGTGATGCGTCGAATCGCGCCGGTCGGGCAGACCTCTGAGCACAGCGTGCACTTGAGCTGGCAGTGGCCGATGGTGAACTTAAGCACCGGCGTCCACAGCGCCTCGATCCCGCCCTCTTGCCACGTCGCCGGCTGGAGTACGTTCGTCGGGCAGGCGTTGATGCACTGGTCGCACTTGATGCACTTGCGCAGGAAGTCCGACTCTTCGACCGATCCCGGCGGGCGGATCAGCGCGCCGGAGAAGTTAAAGTCGGTATTCACCCCGTGGTTTTTGATGAAGGGATAAGCCATCAGGCCGGTGAGGCCGGCGAAGACCACGCGGCGGCGCGAGATCTCGGGCCCGGCGACGACCTGTTTTGTGTCCAGGCCGAACATCGTGAACGAGAGCGCGTCCTCCGGGCAGTCGTCGATGCAGTTCATGCAGGAGAAACATTCGCTCAGCCGCACCTGGCCCATCGGGTCCGCCGCGCCTTCGCAGCGCGTGAGGCAAAGGTTGCAGTCGGTGCACTTGTGTACGTCGCGGTTGATGCGGAACAACGAGAATCGCGAGAACACGCCCAGCAATCCGCCCAGCGGACAGAGCGTCCGGCAGAAGAAGCGGGGAATCACCACATTCGCGCCGACCAGCGCGACGATCATCGCGCCGATCCAGAAGGAACCCTGAAACACCCGCGCCTCGACGCCTGGCTTGAACTTGAGCGCGTCGAAGAAGGTGGTCTCGACGCTCATCGCCTTAGCGCCGTCGGAGAGTTCTACGAGCCCCATGTCGACTGCGGGCGCGATCGCCGTTGCGAAGGTGCGGTACATGAGGCAGATCGGGTCGAGCAGACCGATTTGGAGCGACCCGAAGGCCGCCATGATCAGCATCACGATGAGAATCGCGTACTTGAAGTAAAACATGTTGCGGTAGCGGTTGGAGTCGATGCGCAGCTTGCCGTTGCGCACGTTGAAGAGCCAGCCGATAAACTGGTGCAGCGTGCCGTAAGGACAAATCCAATTGCAGAACACGCGGCCGAAGAGCAGCGTGACCGCCAGAATCACCAGCCCCCAGCCGAGATAGCGGTACACGTAGCCCGTGCTGAGCATGTTGGCGAACATGACCAGGGGATCGAATTCGAGAATCCGCGACACCGGATAGCCCTCGAGCCGCGAGGTCCACGTCAGCCACACCGACACGGTAAATAGCGCGAAGAAGAAAATCTGACTCAACAGACGGACGTTCGTGATGCGCAAGAACTTCCGCACCCGCGTGCCGTCCGCTTTCAGCTTGACTGTATCCGACATCGAAAAATCCCCACCTTAAATATGAAGTTCTTTCAGGCGACCCGGCTTGCGCCAGTCCATGTCGAGCACGCGCTCGCCCGGCTTGGCCGCCGCCGCCGCCTTCTCGACCGCGCGCTGAATGTACAGCGGCAGATCGTTCGGGCTGCGCAAGAGGCAGTTCTCGAAGGCCCAGGTGTCCGACGCCGCAGGATCGAGACTCGCAATCACCACGTCGCCCTTGCGCACATTCGAGGGATCACCGCCGGTCGGGCCGTTCTCCATCAACACGTTCGTGCCATCCAGAATCGTGAAGGTCGGCTTGATCATCACCGCGAAATCGCTCACGATGCTGTGGATGTCCTGGTGAAACTGGTTACGTGTGCCGCCGAGCAACCCGTACCAGTTCTTGAGCCCCATCGAGGCGCTGCAGAGGTTGTGGTCTTTCACCGGCGAAATCCCGATCACTTTGTCCACGTTGGTGAAGGGCCGATGAAAGAAGGGCCAGAACTCGATG
>VFKU01000561.1 GCA_009885415.1 Rhodothermota bacterium | reverse complement strand
TCTGCCGGCCGTATTCGTGGTTGTTGGCAGTGTTTTCGATGAACTTCAGCGACGCCGCGCTTGCGTCGACACATGCGATGACCATTGCTGTGAGCACAAGAGTAGGCACCCTGTGACCTGCGCGGTTTACGAGCCCGGCGCGCGATGACGAGTCTCCGTTACGAGTGGGAGATTCCCTGCCTCGCATCGTCGATTTTCCCGAATTGCGCGTGCTTTTCATAGCTGGCCTTCCTCTCGGATTGTCCGTCACCCTTCGTTCCGATGTGCGAATTCAAACGGTTCCGGATTTGGGTTGTGAAAAGATCATGTGCAATAAATTTGACGGAAGGCGCGACAAACTCTACAGCCCCCCTGCGGGCTGACCTCACTCGTTTGTACGCGCTGATCCGACCTAATCACTTGAACTAGCATTTCTGCTACGTCATTTAAGCAGACAGGCGTAAAGGTCGAATGTGAAGCGGGACAACATTCGCTATAGGTTTCGCACGGACCGCGAAACGACTGTGGCGCGATTCGTTAGCCCGACGTTGAATCGCTTAGGCGCGTGAACGACTCGAGCGATGACAGGGCGCCGATGTGTCGTCGATCGATTCGACGCGCGGCGCCATCAGGGGAGGAAGAGTCGACACGTTTTGGAGGGTGAAAAAGTTTGTGTCCCTGGGCGACACAGGATCGCCCAGGGACACATGGTAGGGGGGCTGGATGAGTGCGTGTTTTTTCGGATGTCCCCATTGTCTGCATTTCAAACCCAGGCAACTTCGCCAGCGTTTAATGTTCGTCATTAAGCCAGGCGAACGTAATTCTCAGGCAAAGCACCGGTATAGATTCGGAATATTCATATCGCCTCCTTTTCGAACAAACGCGTTCTGGGAGAGCAATTCGCGTTTCGAACGTGGACGCGGAACTGAATCCGCCCTCAGGACGTGGCCCAAATACTCACTCGGCAGCCGTGTTGCTCGGCTGCCGAGTGGCCTCACTTATATCGAACCGGTCGTGCGGGCGACGATCGCATCATCGAACCCAATCATTCGGGTTTCGTGTTTGGATCCGGATACCTCGCAACCCGACGGACGGGAAGGGCTGGCGCGTAGTGCTATCGCGGTTCGCCCGGGTTAGTGGTTGTGGTCTTGGTCTCTTTCTCGACCACAGTGCCGTCGCGTTTGACGTCGGTGCTGGTCGATTGCTTCACCTCGCGGGACTTCTCCTGGATCACGCCGCGGTCGCAGCCGCTGATCACAAAGAGAAAGGCCAATAACGAGGCTGCGACGCACCACCTGTTCACATGATTCGACATCCTTTGACTCCTCTGGGCTTGTGGTGCCCGGTTAAAACACCTTGCATTCGTCGCGTACTCGATTTGGCTGAACTTCCTGAATCGAATCTCTTTTCGCTCGCTGGCGCCCGCAGAGATACGACTCGGATTGCAATCGGCCCTTTTGCCGAGCGGAGAAGTAAATTTGTGTCCCTGGGCGCTTGAGGGCGCCCAGGGACGCATGGTACGGGGCTGGATGAGTGCGTGCTTCTCTATACGTCCCCGTGTCGTTGATACGTTCGCAGCGTCTTCCAGCGTGGAGAACGCTGCGGGTTTTCTAAATGCAGACACTCTCGCCCGCACTTGATGTGTGTGATTAAGCCAGACGCGGGTAATCACGCGGCAAAGCGCCGGTATAGCTTTGGTATAAGGGCCTCCAGAGTCTTGCCCTAGGCCGCGACTCAGGCGATTTACCAGAATTTTTCTCGCCCGTTGCCAGGTGTTCGTCTCTGAGCGCTAATTTGTAGGTGCGCCGGTGAGATCTCCGAGGAACATTAGGCCGCCAATGGCACGGCGGATCAGCGTCCGGAGCATTTTCCCGGAACGTTTCAAAGTTCGGGGCGGAGACCTCGCCGGCGCGCCACTACGGAATTTTGCGGAATCGAATCAAAAGGAGATCGAAATATGCATTCGAATTGCACACGACTATGCAAGACCGCCGGAGGGATCGGCGTATGGCTTGCGCTTGCGTTATTGCCGGGACTTGCGACTGCCCAGCGAAACGACAATCCAAATGACAACGGCGCCGAGGTGTTGACACGGGGGCCGGTGCACGAGGCCTTCGCCAATCTTTCCGAATCGGAAAACGCACCCGGAGACATCTACAGGAAAAGTCCGCCAGACGACATCGAGGAGTTGCCGCCCGATCAACGTCCCGACGGTGAAAACGTGTCGTGGATACCCGGATACTGGAGCTTTGACGACGATCGTCAGGACTATATCTGGGTTAGCGGAGTTTGGCGGGACGTTCCTCCGAACCGGCAGTGGGTCCCGGGTTATTGGAACTCTGTGCGCGGTGGCTCGCAATTCGTCTCCGGTTTCTGGTCCGACGTTGGCCGCACCGAAGTCGAGTATCTGCCGCAACCCCCCGAGCCTTTGGAAGTGGGCCCAAGTTCGCCCTCGATCGGACGCGATGCCAATTGGTCGCCGGGATCGTGGGTGTGGGTGGAACAGCGCTACGCCTGGCAGCCCGGCTACTGGGTGGCGACGCAGCCCAACTGGGTCTGGACGCCCGCGCGCTACGTGTGGACGCCAAGGGGATACGTTTATGTGTCTGCCTATTGGGACTACGATATCTCTCGCCGCGGCGTGATGTTCGCGCCGGTCTACTATGCGTCCCCGGTCTATCGGCGGCCGAACTATTACTACTCGCCGAGCATCGTGATTGACCTTTCGTTTGCCTTTGGAAGTCTCTTTGTCCACTCGCATTCGCGTCACTATTATTACGGCGATTATTACGACTACCGTTACCGCGACCGCGGCTACGAGCCGTGGTATTCGCGCCACGATCGCCACGATCGTAATGACCACTACTATCGCGAAGATCCGATCTTCGTAAGCTACCGCTCGGAACAGCTTCGCCGGGACAAAGACTGGGACAGTCATAACCGAGAGCAGTACACGTATCGCCGGGAACACGTGGAAGCGCGGCCGGCGCAGACCTACGCGCGGCAAATTGAGGCGACCACCAGCCGCCGTAGCGACGACCGTCAACTCGCGGCGATCGCCAGGCCGCTTGATCAGGTGGTAAAGAGTGAATCGCAACTCCAACGATTCCGGCCGGTTGATTCGGACAGGCGGAAGGAATATCAGACCCGAGCCCGTGAAGTGAAGCAATATCGTGCAGAGCGTCAACAAATTGAGGCCGAACCGGAAACGGCGACCAGTACGACGCAGGCCGTAGAGCGCGCGGAACAACCCACATCGCAAGAGGTGAATCAGCCGGCGACGCGAGACGGTAGGCGGATCCAGACGGAACGCGGCCCGAGCAAGAGGCCCTCGAAAGCTGTGACGGATTCGGACAAAGGCTCGGTGCGCGTCGAGCAGCCGGTATCGCAAGAGGTGAAGCAGCCGGCGACGCGAGACGGTGGGCGGATCCAGACGGAACGCGGCCAGAGCAAGAGGCCCTCGAAAGCTGTGACGGATTCGGAC
>VFKU01000393.1 GCA_009885415.1 Rhodothermota bacterium | reverse complement strand
GGGTGGGCTTCAGCCCACCAGCTTCAGCCCACCACCCCGCGGCGACATCTCGAATCAAAGAGGCGGGCTGAAGCCACCCTACCTTGCGGCTAAGACGCGACACGCGCTTTGGCCCGGGCGGCTTCGATGCGGAACATCGGTGTCGGCTCATCCTGCGCAGCCACAAAAAGCCGCGCGGGATGATCGCGCATCACGTTCATCGCCATCGCGCGCGCCTTGGCTTCGGTGTTGTTCTCCTGGCTCACGTGAATCGCCACCACGAGTTGCAGGTCGTCGTGCAGGAGGTGTTTGAGCAACTTGTTCATGTCGTGGTTCGACAAGTGCCCGCGCTTGCTCTTGATCCGCTGCACGATCTCGATCGGATACGAGCTACGCTCGATCATCTCGGGACAATAATTCGACTCGAGCACCAGCGCGTGCGATCCGCTCAAGCGTTCGCGCACGAGTCCCGTCACGTGGCCCAGATCGGTCGCCATGCCCAGCCGGCACCCGTCGCGTTCGACGATAAAACTCACCGGGTCGGCCGCGTCGTGTTCGACGCTGAAACTTTGCAATTCAAACTCGCCGACCGAAAACGCGTCGCCGGCCTCGAAGTGAATCTGGTCCGGGATCGGCCCGACTTTTTCAGGGAGCCGCGCCGCGGTCTCGGCGGTAAGATAGACCGGCACCTTGAAGCGGCGCGCGAGTGTGCCGATGCCGTTCACGTGATCCCCGTGCTCGTGCGTGATCACAATCCCTTCGAGCCCTTCGAGCGATTCGCCAAGCGCCGTGAGTCGAAGTTGGAGTTGGCGCAGGCTGAGCCCGTTGTCGATCAGGAGTTTGCTGCGCCCGCCGCGAACAATCGTCGCGTTGCCGGAGCTGCCGCTACCCAGAAGGCTGAACTCGATCACGCCCGGAATCCCCAATTCCGCCAGAGTCCCCCTCCGGCCACGGCGACTATAACAAGCGAATCGCCCCTCGTCAATTGACAGATCGGCCCGTTGCTTCTATAATGGCATTGTTCTTGCTCTTCCGGGGGAAGTGCCGCTTATGATGCGGATGGATAATAGGCTGGTTCAGAACCAGTCGCAGCGTCTGATGTTGACGCAGAAGATGCAGCAAGCGCTGCAAATTCTGCAGTACAACTCCATCGAGCTGGAAAACCACATCCAGCAGGAACTCGACGCGAACCCCGTCCTCGAACTCCTCCCGCCCGAGCCGGCACCCGACCCGCTCCCCGCCGCGACCC
>VFKU01000241.1 GCA_009885415.1 Rhodothermota bacterium | reverse complement strand
GCTTGCCGAGAATGGCGCGGCGCTCCTCGGCCAACGCGCGCGGCCTACGGTGCACGGGCGCTTCCCCCTCTTGCTCAAGCTGCTCGATGCGGGCGAGGAATTGTCCATCCAGGTGCACCCGGACGACGCGGCGGCGGCCCGGCTCGGCGAGCCCGACGTCGGCAAGACGGAAATGTGGTACGTCCTCGAGGGCCGGCCGGAGAGCGTGCTGTATTGCGGCCTACCGCCGGAAGTGGACGCGACGCGCTTCGAGTCCGCGCGGCGCCGGGGCCGCCTGGCGGATCTGCTGACGAAGATCGAAGCGCGGCCGGACACGGCGGTCTTCGTGCCGGCGGGGACAGTGCATGCGATCGGCGGCGGTTGCCTCCTCGCGGAAATCCAGCAGAACAGCGATTTGACCTATCGCATCGACGACTGGGGACGCATGCAACCGGACGGCACGCCACGCGAGTTGCACCTCGAGAAAGCGATGCAGGTGATTCGTTTCGGCTCGCGGCACTCCGGCGCCTCGAAACCACTCGCCTACGATTGCCCGGGTGCGCGCATCACGGCGCTCGCGGCCTGCCGTTACTTCGCCGCGGAGCACATCGCCGTCTCCGGCGGAACGATACTCGAAACCCGCGGCGATTCCTTTCAATTGTGCCTCGGCCTCGATGGAAAGCTCGCGCTGATCGCCGGAGACCACGAACGCGCTCTCGCCCCCGGCGAAGCACTCTTGGTGACGGGCGAGACGGAACGCTTCGAACTGCGCGGGCAAGGCTCCTTCTTGCGCTACTACGTCCCCGATCTGCGGACGGATATCGCGCGGCCGCTCCAGCGCGCGGGCCACAGCCTCGAAGTGATCGTCGCGCTCGGCGGCGACGCGGCCACGAGCGACGTCGCGTTGTATGTCGAGGCGCGCGGCGGTGATTGAGACGCTCTCGCTGCTCGCGCCGGGCGATGCGCCGCCCGCCGGCCGTCGCGCGCTGGTGCTCTTGGATCGCCGCGGCTACGAGGCGGGACTCTTCACGCGGGTCGCACGCGAGGTGATCGCCGGGCCGGGCGTGCTCTGCGAAACTGCCGACGCCGGCCCCGTGTTCCGCGTGGCGCACGCGGAGTCTCTCGGCCACGGCGCGCAACTCGACGCGCATGTGCTGTTTTTCGCGGCGACCGACACCGACGTCAAGACCCTGGCGCCGGTCGCGCGGCGTTGCCGGCAGGCGACGTTTCTATTGCATCCGGATCAAGACGAGAGCGCGGCTCGCTCGCTGGAGCGGGAGAAGCTCAGCTTTGAGCGCAACGTTCCGGGCAGCGCTGTGCCGCACGCGCAGGTGGCGCTGTTGACGAGCGACTGGAGCGCCCCGCGCCGCGAATTCATCCGCCGCTGCCGGCGCGCGGGCGTACCGACGCTGGTCTTGCAGGAAGCGGTGAATGTCGATTTCGACGGCCCGCCGCACCGCATGCGCTGGGCCGATGCTGCGTGCATTTCAGGCGTGCACGCGTTGCGGTATCTTGATCGGGAGCTGTGTTTTCTCACGGGCAATCCCCGATTCGACGGATATACGCCCGCACCGCCGCCCACGAAGCCGCTGGTGCTCATCAACTGCAATTTCATGCTCGGCTTCGGCGGCGAACGCGGCCGCGCGTGGATCGATCAGGTGGTCGCCGAAGTGCAAAGGCTCGGCCTGGACTTTAGCATCACAAAGCATCCGCGCGACGACACCGACCTGAGCGGCGTCCCCAACGTCGCGCCTTCGGGCGCGTACAAAGTCCGCGATCAACTCGCGGCGTGCAGCGTACTGGTATCTCGCGACAGCTCGCTGGCCTACGAGGCGCTGCTCGCCGGCCGGCCTGTGATCTATTTCGATCCCTTCCACGAAAAGGAACACACGCTGCGCGAGGACGACTCGGCTCTCGTCCTCAAGTGCGACACCCCTGAAGGATTGCGGGGGGCTTTGCTTAAGGCGAAGACCGTGCCCGCCTTCGCGCCGGGCAGCGACGCGCCGGACGAACCCTATTCCTTCTTGTTCACCGAACCGGGCGCCGGCAGCGCGGAGCGGGTGTTGCGTGCGTTGCAAGCGATGGCGACCTGGCCGGAAGCGTATCGGACGTCGGACGCGCTCGAAGATCGCGGCGCACGAGCCATGCTTCGCGAGTGGGCGGAACTGCGTCTGCGCCCGACACTGCGCCGCGTCGGGCCGCTGCGCCAACTCTGGCGCAGCGCAAAGCGTCTACGGTAGGGCGGGTCAAGACCCGCCGCAGGCAGTCTCTGTGTCGCGAAGCGGCGGGTCAGGACCCGCCCTACAAAAATCGCGCGCGGGCCGGATCGATTCGCGCGAAGAGGCCATCGCCAAGTTCGCGCAGGAGCAAATCTAGTTTCACGAGCGGCAGGCCGAGGACGTTGGTGTAGCAGCCGTCGTAGCGTTCAACCAGCAGGCTACCGGGGCCGTCTACGGTGTAGGAACCTGCGCGATCAAGAGGTTTGACGGCGTCGACGAAGGTGTCAATTTCGGCGGGGGAGAGCGCACGGAAGGTGACGCGGGTAATCTCGATGCCGTCAATTGCCCGTTTCGTCGCGGCGTCGGCGATGGCGACGGCGGTCATCACTTCATGCGTGCGGCCAGAGAGTCGCCGGAGCATGTCGCGGGCCTCGTCGAGCGTGGCGGGTTTGCCGAAGAGTTCATCGCCCAGCGCGACCACCGTGTCGGCGG
>VFKU01000789.1 GCA_009885415.1 Rhodothermota bacterium | reverse complement strand
GCTTGCCGAGCAGGTAGCGGCCGTTCTTGAGGATCGCCGCGACGACAACCTCGTGGTGCGGCGTCGCGGCCTTCTTCTTGCGGACGGGACGATCGGCGACGGTGCCTGCGGCGTGTGCGCGGCAGTGCGGCTGCACGGGGCAGTCGAGGCAGCGCGGCGCGCGCGGCGTACAAATCTGCGCGCCGAGTTCCATCATCCCCTGGTTGAAGTCGCCCGGTGCAGCGCCCTTCACGAGAGTCGTCATTTCTTCCCAGAGACTTTTCTCGACGGCCGCATTGTCGATCGATTCGCCGAGATTACCGAGGCGTGCGAGCACGCGCTTGACGTTCCCATCGAGCACGGGCACGGCCTCGCCAAAGGCGATGCTGGCGATGGCGCCGGCGGTGTAGCGGCCGACGCCGGGCATCGTGATCCACTCGGCGGCGGAAGCGGGCATGCGGCCGTCGCGCTCGCGGACGATGCAACACGCGGCCTTATGTAGATGGCGCGCGCGGGCGTAGTAGCCCAGACCCTCCCAGAGTTTGAGGACCTCATCGAGATTCGCCGCGGCAAGCGTTTGGACGCTAGGAAAGCGGTCGAGAAAGCGCTCGATGTAGGGCGTGCCTTGTTCGACGCGGGTTTGTTGCAGCGCAATCTCGGCGATCCAGACCCTGTAGGGGTCCTTCGTGCCGCGCCAGGAGACGGGGCGCGCGGCGCGGCGAAACCACGCGATGATGCGGCGGCGGAAAGCAACGCGCGGCGCGCCCTCGCAGAAGTCAGCGGGGAGCAGAAGCCGTATTTTTCGCACGCGGGTCACTGCACGTGGACCTGGAAGGTCCCTGTGGCGGTTTCGGTCTTGCGCCCGCCGACGGTGAGCGTGACGACGTAGTCGCCGGGTTTTTCGTAGGCATGGGTGGTGGCGGGCGCGGTCGACTTCGCGCCGTCGCCAAATTCCCACCGGACGAGATCGATCGATGCGGTAGGCCGGTAGGAGAGGGAGTAGCCGGCGACGTAGGGAGCTTCGAAGGCGACGGGCAGACGTCCGGCGGGACTGCGGAGGACGTCGTTGATGTCGAAAGTCGTCTCCTCGCCGGCGCGCAGTTCGAGCGGTCGCAATGGCGGCAGGATTTCGATGGGCGCGTTGCCCGTGAGGACATCGGCGACGGCCTTCATGGTATCTGCGACGCGGCGGACACTGCCGTAAGCCAGGACGATGGCGTCGGCGTCCTCGAGAGCAGGGAGGTTTTTGGGGTAGCCGAGGACGATGGCGACGACGCGCTTGCCTTGACGCTTGAAGGCGCGGATGAGTTCGCGTTGGCCGCGGAATTCGATGTTGTTGGCGACGACATAAATGATGGTGCGGTAGCTGGCGCTGATTTTCATGATTCGGGCGAGCTCGAAGTCCTGGATGCGCCCGGCTTGCCTGGCGGCGGGCAGGCTGCGATGCGCGATGGGTTTGAAGTATTCCTCGAGGGCGGCCTTCAGTTCCTCGGCGCCGTAGAGAGCGACAACGGCGATGGGCTGGGAGGCCTCGGAGAGCGGGAGGGTGTCGGATTCATTCCGGACAAGCGTGATCGCGCGGCGCTCGAGGGCGGCCGGCTCGGGAAATTTTTCCTGCTTCGCACTAATCTTTTGTGATCCGCCGAGAACTTTCTTTTCTTCCTGGGGCGCGGCGAGCGTCTTCTTGTATTCGCGGATGCGATCCAGTGCGCGCTCGATGAGGGTGTCGTCGATCGCGCCTTTTTGCACGCCGTCGACGATGGCGGCGGTCGCTTGCGCGACGTGCGCGCCGGAGGAATTCCAGTAGAGCATGTCGGCGCCGGCGAGGAGGGCTTCGACGGCGGCCTGCTCGGGGCGGCGACTTTTCCGGATGTCGGGGGAGTCGAGAGGCCCGGAGACGACCAGTCCTTTGAAGCAGAGGACGTCGTTGCGCAGATCGCGGATGACGATGGAAGAGAAGCAGGCGGGGGTGGCGTCGTCGAGTGTGGGAACGAGGGACGGACCAACGTTGAGGAGGGGGACGCCGGCGGTGACGGCGTCGGCGTAGGGGAGGAGGTCGCGGTTGCGGAGTTGGCTGCGAGGCGTGAGAAGGATGGGCGGCTGTCCGGCGCCGCCGGGATAGTCGAGGGGCATCCACGCGATGCCTTGGGCTTTCATCGCGTCGCCGAATTGTCGCGCGAGGGCGGAGCAGAGGGCGGGGTCGGAGCCGAAGCTGTAGAGCGAGCCGGGGCCGAGGCCCTCTGCGGGCGCGAGGGCGAGCGTCGGGCCGACGTGGAAGTCGAAGCCCATGGCATGGATGTGTTCGGCGAGCATGCGGAAGACGCCGGCGGTGGCGTCGGAAGGCCCGGCGGCGGCCATGCTGAGCATAGTGGGGACGCGGAGCGCGGTGGTGGTCCGGGCCTGATCGGCGTAGCGCTCTTGCGCGAAGAGGTCCACGCCGATGAGGAAGGGGAGCCCTTCAAGCGCGTTCGCGGCGAGGGGGCGAAGGCCGCTGACGTAGCTCGCGACGGATTCGGGACTGGTGATGCGGGGCAGGATGATCGCGCCGGGCGGCAGGGTCTTCAGGAGTTGCCGGTCGGTCTCGGAGGGGCCGTTGACGCCCTCGAAGGTGACCATCATGAGTTGGGACACACGCTGGAAGAGCAGCGCCATCGGGTCGGGTTCGGGCTTGGGGATGGGCGGCACTTCCTGGCCGGGCGCGGCGGGGGGCAGCAAAGCGGGCGCGGCCGCCGCGGGGTCGACGACGCCGCGCAGGCCGGGGGCGCGGGACGTCTGCCCAAAAGCGGAGACGTACAACGTGAGGAGCGCGAGACTGATTGTTATGGAAATCTTGGATCGCACCGCCGCGCCTCCGTGGGTGGGGCGATTGTAGCACTGGGGGATCAGGGGCGGCGAGGCGGGGCGGGCGCTTGGTTTTGAATGGTTCGTATGTGACCTGTTAGGCTTTTGGGGTGATTCGGGCCTGTTCCGTGGCGGCCTGTGGTTGTCGATTCTATCGTCTGTGCCCGGGCTGGCGCCAAACCTTTTTGCGGAGAAATCATGTCGAGCGAAGACCTTCGATTTAGCGGGACGGAAAAGTACTTTCTGGACCCGGAGCTGGGCGCGATTGTGAATATCGCGTTGCAGATGGAAAAGCCGCTGCTGCTGACCGGCGAAGCGGGCACGGGCAAGACCCAGCTCGCTTTTCAGGTGGCGAAGTCGCTCGGCCTGCCGCTGGAAATCCTGCGCTGCAAATCGACGATTAAGGGCGAGGAAGCGTGTTACACGCAGGACACGGTGCTGCGGCTGAACGATGCGCGCTTCGGCTCGGGTGAGACGGGCCGGGAGGTGCAGAGTTTTTACGATTACGTCGTGTGGGGGCCGATTGGGCGGGCGTTTCGCGCGGATGGCAAGTGTGTGTTGTTGTTGGATGAAATCGACAAGACGGAATCGGACATTCAGGACAATATGCTGGATATCCTCGAGGACTTTGAATTTACGATTCGCGAATTGAACACGACGGTGAAGGCGAAGCAGATTCCCTTCATAGCGATCACGTCGAACGCGAAGCGCGAGCTTTCGGACCCTTTCCTGCGGCGGTGCTACTGCCACCACATCGCGTTCCCGACGCCGGACCAGATGAAGGAGATCATCCGGCTGCACTATCCGCAGACGAGCGCGAAACTGATGGAAGCGGCGGTGAAGATTTTCTACGACCTGCGTCAGCGCGGCTTCGAGAAGCCGCCCGCGACGAGCGAATTGCTGAACTGGATCGGCGCGCTGGAGAACATCGGCGCGGTGCCGGACCCGAAGAACCCGCCGCTGATCGGCGTGCTGCTGAAACGCGCGAGCGACATCCAGGCCTATCGCGGCGAGGGCGAAGGACCGAAGAGGTACGTGTAATGCCGGCGCTCGAAGAGAAAAAGGAAGGCTACAACGCGCTGTTTGTGGACTTCTTTTATCTCGTGCGCGAGTATGGCGTGCCGGTGAACACGAAAGACCTGCTGGAGCTGAACCGCGGGCTTGAGAAGGGACTGGTCCACACGCTCGATGATTTGTTCGTGCTGATGCGGCTGTGCTTCGTGCGGCGCGTCGAGCATATGGACCCCTACGAGCGGGCCTTCGCGAGTTATTTCTACGGGCTCGAAATCCCGGCGGTGGAGGAGGGCGACCTCTCGCTGCTGCGGACGAAGGAATTTCGCGACTGGCTCAATCGCGCGATCGAGAGCGGCGAGTTGCCCGCGCGCGCGAAGTGGGACATGACGCCCGAAGAGTTGATGAAAAAATTCTGGGAGCGCCTCAAGGAGCAGACGAAGGAACACCACGGCGGCAGCAAGTGGGTGGGCACGCAGGGGAACTCGCCTTTCGGCCACTCCGGCAATGCCGAGAATGGCGTGCGCGTGGGCGGGAAGGCAGGCGGCGGCTCGGCGCTGAAAGTGATCGGCGACCGGCGGTATATTGCGTATTCCAATTCGACGAAGCTACGCAACGATAATTTGCGGCAGGCGCTCGAGAGTATGAAGCACTTGAAAAAGGCCGGGGCGGAGGTGAACCTGGACCTCGACGAGACCATCCGCCGGACCTGTCGGAACGGCGGCGAGATCGATCTCGTTTTTTCGCGCGAGTTGCGCGACCGCATGAAGCTGATTCTTCTGATCGACAACGGCGGCTATTCGATGACGCCGTACGTAAACCTGACGCGGCTGCTTTTCGCGAAGATGCATGATCGCTTCGAGGACATCAAGACCTATTATTTCCATAACACCGTCTACGAGAAGATTTGGGTGGACCAGCGGCGGATACGCGGGATCAACACTGAAAAGCTGATGCACGAGCGCCCGGACACGCGCGTGGTGATTGTGGGCGATGCGACGATGGCCCCCGAGGAATTGGTCTCGCCCTTCGGCTCGATCACGGGTTTTGACCTGCAAGATACGCGCCCGTCGTTTCATTGGCTGACGCGGATCTCCGAGCGCTTCAAGCATTCGGTCTGGCTCAACCCGATTCCGCGCGAGCGCTGGGGCGGGAATTACGGGGCCTTCACGCTGAAGAAAATTCGCGAGGTCTTCCACATGGAAGACATGACGCTCGGCGGGGTGAAGGGGATGGTGCACAAGCTCAGCGACCGCACGGGACGCGACGAGAACTAGTCCTGCACCGCCTTGTGTGGAATTGCGCGCGGCGTCCGGCTAGAGTACGCATCCGCGAGCGATGGCTGGGGGCCCGCATTTCTTGTTGCTTCGCTCGCGGGCGGGGATTCTTGCAACATCTTCGGGCCGATATGGGTTCAATCGGTGTATTCTTTCCGGGTCCGGCGAGCGCGGACGCCCACGGTGAACGATGAAGTACGACGAGGAAATCATTTCGGGCGGCATCTTCCGCTCCATGTGGAAGGTCGCGTGGCCGGTTATTCTCACGCAGGTTATCGGCGGCATCCACGGCATCATCGACCAGGTTCTGGTCGGCAAGTACGTCGGCTACGAGGCGCAAGCCGCCATCGGCACCTCGTGGCAGTTGTTCCTCGTCGTCGTCGTCTTTCTCTCCTCGCTCTTCACCGGCATGTACATCCTCGTCTCGCAGTACATCGGCCGGCAAGATTCGGTCGCCGTGAATCGCGTGGCGCACCAAACCTTGCTTGCATCGCTTTATATCCTGGTCCTCTTCGTCACTCCCGTGGGCTATCTGGTGACGCCGACGCTTTTGAACCTCGTGGGTGCGTCGCCTGAGGTGCACGCGCACGCAGTGCCTTATCTGCGCGTCCTGTTCGTGTTCAATGCCCCGCTGTTCCTGATGTTCCTGTTGGTCGGCATAATGCAGTCCAGCGGGAACATGAAGATTCCGCTCTTTCTCGGAATTTCGACGTGTTTGATGCACATCGCGGCGAGCTACGTGCTCATCCGCGGGATCGGGCCTTTTCCCGAGCTCGGCGCTACGGGCGCGGCCATCGGCGATGTGTTCGGTCCGGTGCCGAGCGTCGCAATTTGCCTGTGGCTAATTTACTCGGGGCGGGCATTCGTCGGGCCGCCGGACAAATTCACGCTGAAGCCTGATTTCGACATCCTGTGGCGCATCGCGAAGTTGGGCGTGCCGTCCGGGATTCAGGCGGTGCTGCTGAACCTCGGCGGGGCCTTCCTGTTGTACTTCATCAACCGGCTGCCGCAAAGCGCGGAGGCGCTCGCTGCGTATACCGTGTGCTATTCGCAACTGTTCTCGGTGGTGACATGGACGGGCTTCGGGTTGCGGGCGGCCTGCGCGACCGTGATCGGGCAGAACATCGGCGCGGGCAAGACGGATCGCGGCGCGCGGGCGGTTTATTTCGGCGCAGGCATCGGCGCAGGGTGGGCGGTGTTGATCGGGCTGGTGTATTGGACCATTCCCGGGCGCTTGCTGGCGATGTTCAGCCTGCATGATCCGGCGGTGTCCGTGATTGCGACGACGCTGCTGCATTACTTGGCGTTCTCCGGCGTGTGCGTCGTGGTGACGCTGGCGATCACGGGGGGCTTGCAGGGCGCGGGCGACACCAAGAAGCCGATGTACATTGCGTTGGTGACGCAGATTTTTGTGTTGCTGGGGATTTGTTTTGTTTTGTTGCAGTTGGGCCGCCTGACGCCTACGGCGATTTGGACGGCGATTCTCATCAGTCATGCCTCGCGTTTGACGCTGACGCTGGCGTCTTTTGCGCGGGGCAGTTGGCGGAACATCAAGGTGGAGTTGGGCGAGCATCGCACGCCGGGGGCGGGGATGGCTGCCTTGAAACCCGCGACCGAGGCCGCTACGCGGGACGCGGTCAACGAAGCGTAGATTTCTTTCGTCGCCGAAAAGGGCAGGGCGGCCACAGGGGGCCGCCCCTACACGATGAATTCGATCTCCGTTCCCGCCTACATGGGCGGGCTGCCCATGCTACGGACTATTCGGTGGCGCCTTCTTCGGTGAGTGCGTCTTCTTTTGAGCTGCCCACCGCGCGGGCGGCGGCGCTGACTTTGGCGCCTTCGGTAGGGCTCATGAGCTTGACGCCCTGGGTGTTTCGGCCGATGGTGCGGATGTCCTTGATGGCCGAGCGGATGACGATACCGTTGGTCGCGGCCAGGACGAGTTCGTCGCGATCGTCCACCGTGAGCATGCCGATCACGTTGCCATTGCGCTCAGAGGTCTTGATATTGATGACGCCGGAGCCGCCGCGGTGTAGCAGGCGGTATTCGGAGACGAGCGTGCGCTTGCCGAAGCCGTTTTCGGTGACGCTGAGTACGGTCATCTCGTCTTTGGCGAGGGAGACGCCAATGACGCGGTCGCCTTTTTCGAGGCGGATGCCGATGACGCCGTGCGCCTGGCGTCCCATCGGGCGCACGTCGCTCTCGGGGAAGCGGATGGACATGCCGTGGTGGGTGGCGATGAGGATGTTGTCCTGGCCGGTAGTGAGCAGGACGGCGATGAGCTCGTCGCCCTTGTCGAGATCGATGGCGATGATGCCGACGGTGCGGGGGTTGCTGAAGAGTTTGAGGTCGGTCTTCTTGATGGTGCCGAGCTTGGTGACCATGAGGACGAAGAGATCAGCCGAGAGATCGCGGACGGGAAGGAAGGCCGTGACCTTTTCCTCGCCTTTGAGATCGAGGACATTGGCGATGCTGCGTCCGCGCGCCGTGCGGCTGGCCTTGGGCAGTTCGTGGACCTTACGCCAGTAGAGGCGGCCGGTGTTGGTGAAAAAGAGCATTTGGTCGTGGGTGGAGGCGATGAAGAGGTCCTGGACGAAGTCCTCTTCTTTGGTGTCCATGCCGGCGACGCCGCGTCCGCCGCGGCGCTGGCTGCGATACGTGCTGACGGGGAGGCGCTTGATGTAGCCCTCGTGGGACACGGTGACGACCATGTCTTCTTCGGCGATGAGGTCTTCGACGGTGAATTCGGAGGTCTCCGAGAGGATTTCGGTGCGTCGTTCGTCGCCGTAGGTTTCGCGGATGTAATCGACTTCGCGGCGAACTTCGGCGAGCAGCGTCTTGCGGCCGGAGAGGATGGTGCGCAGGCGCGCGATTTCCATGAGGACCTGCTTGTATTCCTCGTCGAGTTCCTTGCGCTCGAGGCCGGTGAGGCGGCGCAGGCGCATGGCGAGGATGGCGTTCGCCTGGATTTCCGAGAGCTTGAAGCGCTTGATGAGTTTTTTCTGGGCATCATCGGTGTCGGAGGCTTTTCGGATGATGGCGATGACTTCGTCGATGTTGAGCAGCACCAGCTGCCGGCCTTCAAGGATATGGATGCGATCGAGCACCTTCGTCAGCCGATGCCGGGAGCGGCGTTCG
>VFKU01000625.1 GCA_009885415.1 Rhodothermota bacterium | reverse complement strand
GAGGCCGCCATCAACCGGGTTGCCGCTGAGGTCTACACGGTCGAGCGCTTGGCCAGCTTGGCGCATCTCGCAGCAAAACGCTTGGTGAAGGCGGGCTACGACAATGTCCACGTCTTGCGTGGAGACGGCACGCTCGGCGTCATTTACCGCCCCGAGACCGAATTGCACAGCCATTATTTTCAGGCCTCCTTGCCGAGGCAGTTCGACGAATACATCTGGTTCAACGAGACCAACCCGGTCAGTCCGCTCGGGCCCGAGGCGGGTACCGGTCTGCCCGAGACCTTCCCCTTCGGCTTATGAAATTGACGATGCAGAACGCGACCAGCGTCGTGCTGGACAAGCTCGAGTGGATGGAGGAGCAGCGCATCTGGCCCAACGGCCTGCGCTACCTGTGGACCGACGCCTTCGGTCTTGTGCTTTACCTTTCGCTGTATCGCCAGACGCGCGACAGGAAGTACCTCGAACGCGCCGAGTCGCTCGTGCGCGAAGTTGATCGCGTCCTCGGCCGGCCGCGTGGCTATCGCATCGGCGAGGAGCCCGACCGCGACGGCCAATATTTTCACTATCTTGCCATGTGGATCTACGCGCTCGGCCGCTTCGGGAAGATCGATCCCGCGTACCACTGCAAGGCCGTCGACCTCGTGTTGGCCGTCCATCCGCGCTTCGTGGTCCCGCGGACCGGCGTCGTGTGGAAGATGAAGGAAGACCTCAGCGGGCCCTATCCGGGCTACGGCCTCGGCGCCCTGGATGCCTTTCATGGATACGTCGTCTATTCCTCGCTCGCACCGAAGGAATTAGGCTGGGAAATCGCGCAGATGCAAAACATCATCGAGCGCACCCATCGCTCCTTGCACATCGACCAGGACCTCGGCCTCGGGATGATGCTCTGGATGACCCACCTCGCTCCGGACGAACCCTGGGCTGTGTTGCATCGCCGGCGGTCTCTCGATATGTTGCAAAAGATGTGGATCGATCCGCCGGGCTTTTACTCCCGGCATCCCAGCACGCCGGACACGCGCTTTGCCTTCACCAACTACGGCGTCTCGCTGGGCCTTCAGGCCGCAGGCGCGCTGCCGGAAAACGTGACGAAGATCAACGCTTACTTCGAGAATTATCGCTCGGGAGACGAATACGATACGAACGCCATCACGCACGTGATGGCCTGCGTTTCACATTTCCCCGGCGAATTCATACAATGTGGGGACTCGCGCGACAACTCTGGAGAAATACCATGATGCGCTTGCAGGACGTAATGAGCACCAACGTGAAGACAGTCGGCCCCGGTGTAGTTGCGGAACAGGCTTGGAGCCTGATGCAGCAGCACGACATCCATCACCTGGTCGTCGTGGACGGCAGTGACATCATCGGCGTGATCTCCGCGCGCGATCTGGGAGGCGCCCGCGGTGGCGCCGCACGAAAGAACCTGACCGTCGAGGACATGATGGTCCACCATGCCGTTACCGCCAAGCCGGACGACACGCTGCGTCAGGCCGCGAACAAGTTGCGCGGCCATGCGATCGGCTGCTTGCCGGTCGTCGACGGCGGCAAAGTGAAAGGCATCGTGACCATCACCGACTGCCTCGAGCTGCTCGGCCGCGGCGCGACCCACCCCGGCGGCCAGCCCGAGCGCCGAATGCTCTCACGCAAACAGGGTAAGCCTTACGTGCAGTTTAAAAAACGCTGATGCTCCGATCCCTCTACGCCGATTTCCCGAGCGTGGCGTACAGCGCCTCGAAGAGTTCCGCGCCGGCGGCCAAGCGCGCCTCGTCTCCCGCATGTCGCGAGAGAATGCCTTCCACGACTAACGCGACTCCCGCTGTCTCAGGTCGCCGGTAGGTAGGCTCTTTCAGATCAATGTCGTGGACAATTTCGGCGAGCGCCGCCAGACCGGGGTTCGACAGTTTCATTCGCTGCAGGAGCACTTCAAAGGTGCAGTGCGGTCCCACGTGCGTGAATTCACCTTCGAACATGTCGAAGCGAAGGTCGCGCGCGCCGTGCGTGTACGCCGCCGGATCCACAAACGCAAACTCCGGCGAAGGATCAATGAAACGACGAATCAGCCACGCCGACGCCATACGATCGATCTTCACTCCGCGCCGCGTCACCCAGCGCCGCCCGCGATACACCGCCGCCTCAGTCCCCGGCGCATGCACCGTTGCTCCAATCTCCTGGGCATTCTCAATCTCATTCATGAGCGCGACAACCTCCTGTAGTTCGGACGCGCCAAAGTGGTCCATTTGCTGGATCACGCCGAGTTTGCGCGTCAGTTTTCGCGCACGCACCTCGGCGCTCTGCTCGTCCGCCGCGGCTGCGTTCTCGGGTCCTTCGCCGGATTCCAGCTTCGTGCGAACCTCCTCCAGAAGCGCCCGCGCCTCCGCCGCGAGCGCCGCATAGTCGTCGCCGCGCAGTTTTAGAAAAGTCTGCCGCAGCTCATCGTCCGTGTGGCCGGCGACCGCGTCCGCGCGGAAGATCCATGCCTCGCCGCCCTCGCTCACAATGCTCCGCCTGAGCCACTGCAGGTCTTCCAGCGTCTCGTCGTTCGCCGGCAGGAGGTACGCGGATTTCTTGATCGCCAACGCGCCAAGCTGGTTCAACTGCCGCAACACGCGCGCGCGGAAATACGCTGGAGACGGCGGCACCTGATGCAGAAACAGGTACCACCGCCCGCCGCCCGCCGTATACTCCGCGATGTCCATTGGCATTCCTCGGAAATGCGGGCTAGTCGTGTTGCAGCGTCATTCGCACGATCAATCGGCGAAAGGGTTCGACGAATTGCCGAAACCAGGTTTGAGGATAGGTCTCCACCTCGCCGGGCACGCCGAATACGTCGCTCTCGCGCCCGGCCGGCGCATAGCTGCCCGCCAGCCGGTCCCACAGCGTAAGCACGGTACCAAAATTCTTCTGGCACGTGCCTCCCGGCACATGATGCATCCGGTGCAGACGCGGCGTGATGAACACACCCTCGATTGCGCGAAGGTTCAGCCGCGTGTTCGAATGCTGAAACACGCCGAACGCGCCATACAACCCCGTGGCAAACAAGGTCACATCCAGCGGAAATCCAATCGCGATCAAAAACATCGGCCCCATTACGTTGCGTAATACCTGCTCGCCGATATGCGAACGAAACGTCGCCAGCCAATCCACCACTCGCGAGGAGTGGTGTACCTTGTGCATCTCCCAGAGCGTGTTCGATCGGTGCATCAGATAGTGCGCGAGCCAATTCCCCAGATCGACAAGAACCAGCCCCGCCGGAATCAACACCCACTTGGACAGCTCCAGCCGAGCGAGCCGCGGGATCGAGACCTGCCCCGCGAGCCACTCCGTCAACGGCGTCACATAACTCAGGCCCGTCCACAGCCCGAAACCCACTGCCATGATCAGGTACGTCAGGTCCGAGGTGAAGTAGTCTCGAAAGAAAGCGGCATCGCGGTAGCGATACCGGGCGCTTCGTTCGATCGCGATGCAGGCGGCGATGGTCATTAGCAATGCGATTGGGCCCATGGTACGTCTCCTTTAGCGCAGTTGTGGGTTTGATGAAATAAAATATATATCAATTGCTCTATAATGTCAATGATAAAATAAAGCATCTGCAAGTCATTATCAACATGAGGCTTACCGAGCTTGCGACCGGTTCTGGAGTCGAAAAGGGGTCAAATGCAGAGTGGGGTAGGGACGCGAGAAATGGTCGACACAGACTCGAGATTCCGGCCGCCGAACCTAGCTCTTCGGCCCGCCCTCGGAAATCGAGATCTGTGTGATGCCGCTGGTCTGGCATAGATCCATCACACGCGTGAGACGTTCGAGCGGCGCCAGCGGATCAACATCGAGGACGATTCCCGCAGTGTGCGAGGGCGCCTCTTCCCGCAATTTTCCGCCGAGCGCCTCTGCCGCGATCTCGACGCCGCCCACCTTGTAGGGGCCCGCGGCCGTCACCTCGACCGAGAGCACCTTCTTGTCGTCCTGTGCGGCGGCCGGCGCATCGGCCGAGCCGAGCGACGCGGAGAGCCCCGTGAAATCCAGCAGCGGTGTCACCACCATCATAATGATGAGCAGCACCAGGAAAATGTCCGTCAGCGGAGTGATGTTGATCTCCGCGATGATTTTTCGATTGCCGCCCGCCATCACGCCCTCACGGAATCCGCGCCGAGGGCAGGCGCGTGATCTGGCCGGCGATGAAACCCTGCTCGAAGCCGGCCTCTTTCGCCGCGCGCATCACGCTGAGCACCACGCCGCTCTGCGAAGCTTCGTCGCCGCGCACCACCAGAATCTTTTCTTCGAGCGATGGCAACTTCGCCGCGAGCACGTCGCGAATCTGCGCTTCCGGCACCGGCACGCCGCCGATGAACACCGTCCCGCTCTTGTCCACCTCGGCCACCAGCCACGTGCTCTTTAGGGTGATCGCCTTGTTCACCTGCGGCGTGGCGATGCCCTTCTGGATGTTCGACAGCGCCGGCGCGGCGATGATGACCACCACCAGCAACACGAGGAAAACGTCCGTCAGCGGCGTGATATTTATGTCGCTGAAAGTCTTCGGACGCCCGCCGATCGCGGCCATCTCAGAGGCGCCTCTCGTGGTCGGCGCGAGAAATCGGCGTCACGCCGCGCGAGAGGGGAGTGGTGATCGGCGTGCGCCCCGTGCTCAGGCAGAGCAGCTTCACCAACTCGAAATCCTTCGTGAAACCGTCCGCAATCGTTTGCAGATAGTTGTTTGTCGCCACCGAGAAAATCGCAACGCCGAGCCCCGCCGCCGTCGCGATCAGCGCCGAGCCGATGCCGAACATGATTGACGCCGAATCCGCACCGCCGCCCTTCGTGTTCGCCATCTCGCCGAAGGTCAGCAGGATGCGCACGACCGTACCGAAGAGGCCGAGGTAGGGGCTGATCGTTGCGATCGTCCCGAGCACGGTGAGGCCACGGTAGAGCTGTCGCGACGCCAGCGACGACGCGACCTCAAACAAAGTCTCGAAGCGGTCAGGATGTTCATTCAGAATCCGCAGGCCCTCGGAGGCCACATGCGGCACGATGCCGTCACGCGCGTCCGCCCAGACCTTCGCGTCCGCTGGCCCTCGCGCAAGCTGCTTCTCAAACTGCGCGAAGAATTTTTTCACCCCGCGGCCGTTCACCCGGAAATACCACAGCCGCTCCAGCGTCACCCCGATCACCAGGATCGAACACAACACAATCGGCAACAACACCGGCCAATCGTGCGCAATGGCAAAACGATACATTTCCATGCAAAGAGTCCCCCGACTAATGGAGGATGATACCCGATTTCAGCCCAAAGTTGCCCGTTTTCAGTAAGGAGGCACCCAAGACGACACCGTGTTCCGGGCGTAATTGACATGACCGGACAATTCCGATTGAATAGGGCGCTGTTTTACTCTTAAATTTGCACGGGGCAGCCGGGAAGCTCCGGCGCGATCCGTGATTTGGGTGTTGTAGTAGGGGGAGAGGGAGATTCCACGTATGGCGTATTCCGAGCTATTGAAACGGCGGGGCTTTGGCGAGACTTCGCGGCGTGACCGGTGGTGGGTGCAGCCGCTGTTGATCGCGGCGGCGCTTGGCACGTTTGTCGTGTATGCGACGTGGGCGGGGATTCAAGGCGCGCACTATATTTACACTGGTGGAGGCGCGGAGTATCTCTCGCCGTTCTACTCGCCGCTGCTCTACGGGCAGGAGGGCGAGCCGCGGTGGATTGCGGCGACGCATCCTTCGTGGTGGCCGAGCTGGCTGCCGTTTTCGTCGGCCTTCCTGATTCTCGCGGGGCCGGTGGGCATCCGGGTGACGTGCTATTATTATCGCGGCAATTACTACAAGTCGTTTTGGGCGGATCCGCCGGCGTGCGCCGTCGGCGAGCCGCGCAAGAGTTACCTCGGCGAGAATTCGCTTCCGCTCATACTCCAGAATTTGCACCGCTACTTTTTCTATATCGCGATCTTTCTGGTCGTGGTCTTGTCGTATGACGCGCTGCGGTCCTTTTGGTTTCATGGCGCGGACGAGAAGCTGCACTTTGGCGTGGGGGTGGGTTCGCTGGTGCTGTTGGTGAACGCGGTGGGCATCGGCGGCTATACCTTTGGGTGTCATTGCAGCCGGCATTTGTTCGGCGGGCGCAAGGACTGTCTGTCGAAGGCGGCGGTGAGCAAGGCGTGTTACGACTGCGTGAGCACGCTGAATCGCGGGCACATGCGCTGGGCGTGGTTCAGCATGGTGTGGGTGGGATTTGCGGACGTGTACATCCGCCTGTGCTCGATGGGTATTTGGACGGACTGGAGAATTCTCTGATGTCGGCGGAGTTCAAGACTTTCGAGCACGATGTGCTCGTGATTGGTGCGGGCGGCGCGGGTTTGCGCGCGGCGATCGAGGCCTCGGCGCAGGGCGTTAAAGTCGGCGTGGTGTGCAAGTCGCTGCTGGGCAAGGCGCACACGGTGATGGCCGAGGGCGGCGTCGCCGCGGCGATGGCGAATGTGGACGAGCGCGACAGTTGGCGCGTGCATTTCGCGGACACGATGCGCGGGGGGCAGTACCTGAACAATCCGCGCATGGCGGAGTTGCACGCCCAGGAAGCGCCGGACCGCGTACGCGAGCTCGAGTCCTGGGGCGCGCTCTTCGACCGCACGCACGACGGAAAAATTTTGCAACGCAACTTCGGCGGGCACCGCTATCCGCGGCTGGCGCACGTGGGCGATCGCACGGGGCTGGAAATGATCCGGACCTTGCAGGACCACGGCATCCATGCGGGCATCGACTTCCACATGGAGTGCACCGTCTTCACGCTGCTCAAGGACGGCGATCGCGTGTGCGGGGCGTTTGGCTATGACCGCGAGCGCGGGCGCTTCATGCTGTTCAAGGCGAAGGCGATCGTGATCGCGACGGGCGGCTTTGGGCGCGCATTCAAAATCACGAGCAACAGTTGGGAGTACACCGGCGACGGGCATTCGCTGGCGTATCACGCCGGGGCCGAGCTGATTGACATGGAGTTCGTGCAGTTCCACCCGACGGGCATGGTGTGGCCGCCGAGCGTGCGCGGAATCTTGGTGACCGAGGGCGTGCGCGGCGAGGGCGGCGTGCTCCGCAATAAAGACGGCCGCCGTTTCATGTTCGACGATATTCCCGAGAACTACAAGAGTTCGACGGCGGACAATGAGGAAGAAGGCTGGCGCTACACGCAAGGCGACAAAGACGCGCGGCGTCCGCCGGAACTGCTTACGCGCGACCACGTGGCGCGGTGCATCAACCGCGAGGTGAAGGGTGGGCGCGGGAGTCCGCATGGGGGCGTGTTCCTCGACATCGCGTGGATCAAGGAGCGCCTGCCGAACGCGCAGGAGCACATCCGCAAGAAGCTGCCGAGCATGTATCACCAGTTCAAGGAACTCGCCGGCATCGACATCACCACGACCCCGATGGAAGTCGGACCGACGACGCACTACGCCATGGGCGGCGTGCGGGTCGATGGCGACACGCAGATGT
>VFKU01000452.1 GCA_009885415.1 Rhodothermota bacterium | reverse complement strand
GCGACGTCGCCCCCGAAGGCAGATTCAATTATCGTTACTCGGCCAGGTAAACGTCTAACTATTATCGCCGTCGAGCATACGGCCCAGGCCGCCGAGCACCGATCCTTCCCCACGACCTCCTCCTCCGGCCTGCGGAGCAGCGGATTGGGGTTCGTCGCTAGCAGGATATGGTCGCCGGTAAAGGTATAGCCTTGCGCGCTGTTGATGAAGAGCGTGTCGGAGGGACTGTGCCCCGGCACATACAAGACTTCGTGGCCGAGCGCCGTCGCGCCGTCCGCCATCGGGTGGCTCAACTCGAAGGGCTCCGAGAACGCGCGGAACCGATCGTAGAGCGAATTCGCTTCCAGTTTGATCGCTTCGGGCACGCCGAACTCGTCGAGGATGCCCACAAAGAAAGACTTGCGATCATCGGGATCGGCGTCCACGTTGCGCCCGAGTTCCTGCACGAGCGGATGGCCGTAGGAATCGACCGGGTGCTCGCGCAGCAGGCGGCCGAGAAGGCCGATGTGATCGCGGTGGCCGTGCGTGACGATGATGGCGCCGAGATCGTGCAAGGTCAGATGGTGTTCGGCAAGCGCTGAGCAGAGGAGAGTGTAGGTCTCGTCGCCGTTGAGTCCGGTGTCCACGAGGACCGGCGGATCGGACTTGATCAAGTAGACGATCACCGGCCCGACCGGAAAGGGAGTCGGCAGCGAAATCGGGACAATCCCGAATTCCGCTTCGATATCGATCGCGCTGGTCAGTTTCGTATTCATAAGGAATTCAAGATCGGTTCAACACAGAGGCACAGAGGACACGGAGAATTCATAACCATCAAGCTCTCTCTGTGTGCTCTGCGCCTCTGTGTTGCACTCTATCTCTTACATCGCCCCGGGGACGTTGAGGTATTCCATATACCGCTGGATGATCTGCGGCCCGTAAAACACATACACGATTCCGCCCAGCACCAGATACGGTCCGAAAGGCAGGTAGTGTCCGCCCGGCGTCATTGCGTCGTCGTCTTCTTCGCCGTCCTTTGGCGCTGGCGCGGACTTGCCGCGATTGAGCAGGATCATCGTGATGCCGATCGCGCTGCCGAAGAAGGACGCGACCACGATCATCACCAAGACGCCGAGCGGCCCGAAGAAGGCGCCGAGCATTGCGAGCAACTTCACGTCGCCGAATCCCATCCCCCGCTTCTTCATCAGCAGGAGGCTGATCATGTCGAGCAGATACAGCGATCCGCCGCCGATCAGCAGCCCTGCGAAGGACATCAACGGTTTGTCGAGCAACAGCCCGCTCTCGGGATACATCATCGCCACGAGGCTGGCCACGACCCCCAGCGGAATCCCCGGGAAGGTCACCTCGTT
>VFKU01000132.1 GCA_009885415.1 Rhodothermota bacterium | reverse complement strand
TACACCACGCCCATGCCGCCTTGCCCCACGGTTTCCAGGATGTCGTAAACGCCAAACATGGATTGTCTCTGCGGTTGCCCGCCCCCGCGTGTCATCGTACCTGTGCTGGGCCCCGAAAGTCGCTCACGACCCTGCGCGCGAGAGGGTTTCCGGATCGATCACATACACTGCGGGATTGTCGCCGCTCGGATCGGCGGCCGCCACCTGCCCCGATTTCGGCGCGACTGCGTAGGCCGGGCCCACTCCCCCTCGAACATTCGTCACTGGACGGGGCTCGTAAGGCGGCTGGGCGGGCGCAAACACCAACTGGCGCTCCGGCCCCGGGCCTACGAACAAAAATCCAGAAGCGTCTGTCAACCACGCCTGCGTGCACAGCGTGCCCGGCCCGTAATTTGCACTGACCGAACCCGACTGAAGATCCATTAGCGCAATATCGACCGCCCCATCGGTCCCCGCGATCGAGACCGCGGCCAGATTTTCCGAAGGCGCCATCGAAATCACGCCCTCGGCCAGGCCGCTGGCGATGCGCCTGCCGTCGAGATCCGTCGCGCCACTGCGCAACATCCAGAGATCGATTCCCCGAGTGGCATTGCGTCGCAGATACGCGATGCGTTGGCCGTCGGCCGTGTAACGCACGCTCTCGGGGATTACGTCGGCTTGAGGGCTTGTCCTTCGTTCGTCGGTCGAGGTGATTGCTGGAGTAGCCAAGGCGTGCTCGGCCAGAAAGTACTGCCCGGTGTCAACATCGTAGAGCGCCAGGCAGACGCGCTCGGCCGCCGGGTGCAGCGCGATGAAGGCGCCGCCGTTTGCGCGCGTGGCGTCGATCGCCGATCGGGGGGCTGTATAAAGAATCGCCGCGCGCGGGGTCGCCGCGCGCCACGGTTGCGCCAGCAGCACAGCCAACAAAGGGTCATCGCCCAGCGCAAACACCGGCACGCTCGCGTACAACGGACTCGAAACCGGCGCGTCCGGCGCCGCGGTGAACGACGCGGGCAGCGGTCGCGCCCGATTTTTCGCCGCCGCAGCGCCTGGGACGTCCGGCGCGCTCAGACTCACCACCGTCGCACTCGCGACCTCGATCGAGAGCAGGCCTCGTTCTCCATCGACGAGGGTGCCGCGTTGACCGCGCGTGTGTGCTATCAGCGCGCCCTCCTCGCCGAGCCACACCAGCGAATCCACCTCGTGTCCGTCCGCAAGCAGGCCGATACGGCGCACGCCGGGCTGGACCGGTTGAACGATCGTGAAATCCAATACCTTGGCGGGCGCAGGCACACGCTCCCGTCCGCGCGCCGCCGTGAAAGGCCCGATCGCAAACGCGCCCGCCGCCAACACCGCGATCGCCACGGCCTGTGCGGCCAGCGCCCCGGAAATGCGTCCTTTGCGCAGGCGCCGCCGGACTTTGGACGACTGCTTGCGCGTTTGCGCTTCCTTCCGCTCGATACTGCTGAACGGCCGTGCTTCCATTTCCTCCTTGAGGAAAGACGTGAGCGATTCCGCCACCACCGAGCTGCCCCCGCGGTGTTTCTGTAAGCGATGAATGAGGCCATACGCGATCTTCGCACTCGCCGGCCGGCCCGACGGTTCCTTCTCGATCAGATACGCCACCAACCGCGCCACGTCGTCCGGCACCGACTCGTCGAGCTTGTTCAAGCGCACTGGAGTGTCCTCGCAAATGCTGCGCACCAGCGCCATCGACGACTCGCCGCGAAACGGCATCTCGCCCGAAATCATCTGGTACATCGTCACGCCCAGCGCGAAGAGATCGCTCGCCGGCCCGATGTCGCCCCCCGTGAGTTGCTCGGGCGACATATACTGCGGCGTGCCGACCACCGGCCCGCCCGAGGCGCCGTCGCGCGATTGCATCCGCGCGATGCCGAAGTCCGTGAGCCGCACGCCGCCCTTGCGGTCCAGCAGAATGTTCGACGGCTTCACATCGCGATGGATGATGCCGTGCTGGTGCGCGCAGTCCAGCGCCAGCGCCACCTGCGCGCCGATGTGCAGCGCCACGTCCCAGTTCACCTTGCCCTTGCGCTTGAGGAATCGATCCAGCGGCTCGCCGTCCACAAACTCCATCGCAATGTACGGCGTCCCGGCCTCCACTCCCGCCGAATAAATCCGCACAATGTTCGGATGGTTCAACGGCGCGGCAGACTGCGCCTCCTGGTGAAACTGTTTCACGATCGACGGCGTGCGCGCGAGGCTCCCGAGCAGCACCTTGAGCGCAATGTGGCGGTTCAGCTTCGTGTCGCGCGCCAGATACACCGAGCCCATAGCGCCCCGCCCGATCAGCGCCTCGACCTGATAGCCCCCCAACTTGCTGCCAATCAGGGAGCCTTGCGCCCGAATGTCGGATGCCATAAATGGTGTACCCAGCCATCTCAAACACTACAGATGGTGTAATGCGAGCTTAACACGACTTACCTCATCGTTCAACCGGCACCGCGCCCAGATCAGGCCGGACTTCCTTTACACAACACGTATTGCGCCGGGAACGGCGGATCGCCGATGTGCACACTCCACAGTTTGAACTCGCCGTGCGCGCCGCAGGAAATTGCGTACTGACCGTCGCGGCTCAAGTTGATCGGTGCGTGGCCCTGCAAACTCTTGAGGCACTGGCCGGTCGAAATCTCCCACACCTTGATCGTGCCCATGCCCGTGGCGGAGAGCGCGTAGCGTCCCGACTCGCTGAGACACACCGATAAAATCTCCTTCGTATGTCCGCGGATTTCGCGCAATAATTCTCCGGACGTCGTGTCCCACACATGGAGCCAAACATCCGAACACGTCAGCAAGGTCCGGCCGTCCTGGCTTAGTGCGAGACTCGGCACGCGCCCGTTGCTGACTTCAAAGGTGTGCACACAACGCCCCGTCTCGACTTCCCACCGCTTCACGGTGCCGTCGCTCGACGCCGAGTACACAAAATTCCCGTCCCGCGCATACACCACCTGGTTCACGTTCGCCTTGTGGCCTGTGAACAACCGGATGCGCACCGTCGATCCCAGATCCCACAACATCAGGCTGCCGTCGTCGCTCCCCGAGATCGCCATCACGCCGTCCGGACTGAACATCGCCGATCGCACCCCCGCGAGGTGGCCTTCAAAGGTCCGCACACATTTCCCCGTCATCGGGTCCCAGAGGCGCAGCGTGTGGTCCGCACTTGCCGAGATCGCATACTGCTCGTCGTCGCGCAGACAAATTGCATGCACCCGGTCCGTGTGCCCGTTCAGCACCGCCGTGCATTGCCTAGAAACTACTTCCCAGTTGCGGATGTGGCCGTCGACGCCCCCCGTCAGCGCGCGCCAGCCGTCGAAGGACAGCGCCACCGCCGACACCTTGATCGTCCCCGGATTGAAGTCCCACACCAGCTTGCGGTCGCGCGCGACGAAGTTCTGCGCCATCGCCAGGCCGTAGTTCACCTCGCGGCGGTTCTCGTCCGTCTGATTGATGCCCTCCAGCAGCTTCAGCGCCACGCCCGCATCGCCCCGCTCGATCATCACCCGCGCCAGCAGATACGCCGGGAACCACTCTTTCTTGTGCGCTTCGACGATTGCATACAGCATCTCGACCATCTGCGCGTCTGTGATCTTCCCGGCCTTCCAAAGATAAAGGTGCCGGTTGTACTCCGCCTCGATGTGGCCCGGCTGCGCGGCCAACACCTCGGCCCATAGCTGCTCCGCCTCGGCCACTTTCCCTAAATCGATCATCGACACCGCGCGGTTGTTCAGCACTTCGAGTTTCATATCGCCCAGTCGAGGCTCGTTACGAGGATACGTCTTGCCCGTCACGTCCTTGTACACCTCGCGCAGGCGCTCCGCCACCGCGTGCATGTCCACAGGCCGGTTGTTCGGGTCCTCCTCGAAGCACTCGCGGAGCAGCGCCTGCATCTTCTCCGGCATCTTCGGCACCATCTCATAACGCGAACCGTACTTGAGCAAGTCCTCCAGCACCGCCTTCGCCTTGTGCCCCTGCCGCCAATACACGTCGCCCGAAAACATCTCGATCATCGAGACGCCCCAGCTCCAGATGTCCGTCTTATACGTCACCACGCCGTAGCGGCGCTGGTCCGGCGAACGATAGGTCGGCGTCCCGCCGGTGAGCCCCTTGAATCCGCCGCGATCGCCCGCGCTGTCCTTGCCCGATCCCGCCGATCCCGGCGGCGTCTGCTCCGTGGCCCACACCATCGCCAGGCCGAAGTCGGTCACCTTGCAGATGTCGCCCTCGGCGACAATCAGGTTGCCGGGCTTGACGTCCTGATGAATGACGCCGCGCTGGTGCGCGTGGTGCAAGCCCCAACAAAATTGGATCGCAATGTCGATCATGCGCTTCAGCGCCGCCGCCTCACCCCCCGCATACAGCGCCTTCGAATCGATCAAATGCCCCAAATCCCGCCCCTTGAGATATTCCACAAACACCCGCGGAATGCCCCCCAACCGCCGAACGTAATAGCACTCGACAACGTTCGGATGCGGCGGCAAGCTGATCCACGTTTCGCATTCGTGCTCGAACTGGCTCAGCCACTCCGGGTCGCCCAGCAACTTCGGGCTCGGTGATTTCACGGCGAGCGATTTACCCCAGCCGCGGTGATACACCTGATACACCACGCCCATGCCGCCCTCGCCCAGCGTGCCGCGGACCTCGTACAATTCCATCAAAAGGTCGCCCTTGCGCCAATGCACGGGCACTTCCTCTTCCTTGAACACGCGCGGCAAGTGCCGATCACCGGGGCCGACCGGCGGCTGCACATTGTCGTAAGTGACGTAGATCGGGAAGTGGCACTTCGTGCAGCGGCACATGCGCCCGAAATGCTTCGTCTTTACGCGCATGTGGTTGCCGCAACGGCACGTCACCGTATAACGCCGAGACGACTCCTCCTCGGAGGCGTCGTCCGCTAGATCGGGTGCCCAGAAATCGTCGGTCATACGAGGTTCAGCGCTCCCGCCGTCCGCTCAGCTAAAGAGTCGAATCGTGAAGGGATAACGGTACGGGACACCGTCGCTCGCGCGAATGGCTGCGACGATGCTGAAGATGATCCCGCCCAAAAACAAAACGGGAAGCAATAGGAATCCGACAAATACTAGGCACAGTATCGCCGCTATGACGAAGTAGATCAGCATGGTCACCTGAAAATTCAGCGATTCCCGTCCGTTCTCGTCGATAAACGGATGGCTGTCCCGCTTGGTCAGCCAGATCACCGCGGGCACGAGGATGTTGCCAAAGGGAATCCCGATAAATCCCGACAGCGCGCCGAGGTGGCACCACATCGCCCACATGCGCGCCTCGCGTGGAGGAGTATCCATTCCCAATCCACCGTCCGTATCAGCCATGACCCCCGCCTCCGCGTTGCGAATCGATTTTCATCGCGCATTTCTCGTCATTGTTATACTCCGTTCCGCGATGAATCAACAGACCTACAAGATCCGAGGAATGGACTGCGCAGAAGAGGTCGCGGTGCTCAAGCGCGCTCTCGGCGCGCTCGCCGGCGGCGAAGACCGCCTGCGCTTTGACCTCATTAACGGCAAGCTCACCCTCGAAGACGCCAACGCCGCCGCGGACGCCGACGCCGTCCAGCGCGCCGTCGCACAGACCGGCATGCGCGCCATTCCCTGGGAGGAGCACCTGCGCCAAGCCGCCGACGCGCACACCGTCCCGTGGTGGCGGCGCGAGGCGCGCATGGTCCTCTGCGTCGCCAGCGGGACCGCGCTCGCGCTCGGGTTCGCCGTACACGCCTATGTCGATGGGCTCCGCGTTGCACTCGGCGCGCGTCCCGACGGCGTCGCCCTGCCCGGCATGACTCTCGCTCTTTACGCTGTCGCAATACTCGCGGGTGTCTGGTTCGTACTTCCCAAAGCGTGGTACTCCGCGCGCCACGCGCGTCCCGACATGAACCTGCTCATGGTCGCCGCGATCGCCGGCGCAATCGCGCTCGACGATTTCTTCGAGGCGGGCAGCGTCGCCTTCCTCTTCGCGCTGGCACTGCTCCTCGAGTCCTGGAGCGTGGGCCGCGCGCGCCGCGCCATCCGCGCACTCATGAGTCTTTCGCCGCCGACGGCACGCTTCCGCTGTCCGCACGACGGCTGCATCGAGGAGAAGCCCGTCGGCGAGATCGCCCTCGGCACGATCTGTCTCGTCCGCCCCGGCGAACGCATCCCGCTCGACGGCGTCCTGACCTCCGGCGCGACGACCCTGAACGAGGCGCCGATCACCGGCGAATCGATGCCCGTCGAGAAGACGGTCGGAGACGCGGTCTTCGCCGGCACGATCAACGTCACCGCCGCCATCGAGTTTCGCGTGACCAAGGCCGCCGAGGACACCACGCTGGCGCGCATCATCCGCATGGTCGAGCAGGCCCAGTCGCGCCGCGCGCCGAGCGAGCAGTGGGTCGAGAAGTTCGCCCGCGTCTACACGCCCGCGATGATGGCCCTCGCGCTCGCGGTCGCCGTTGTCCCGCCGCTCTTCGGCGGCGACTGGCTTGCATGGTTCTACCAGGCGCTGGTGATCCTCCTGATCGCGTGTCCCTGCGCGCTCGTCATCTCGACGCCCGTCAGCATCGTCGCCGGCCTCGCCACCGCCGCCCGCCACGGCGTCCTCATCAAAGGCGGCGCGTTCCTCGAAGCGCCTGCGCGGTTGCGCGCCGTCGCCTTCGACAAGACCGGCACGATCACCTCTGGCCGGCCCG
>VFKU01000228.1 GCA_009885415.1 Rhodothermota bacterium | reverse complement strand
GCTGGGGCAACTGGCTGCGCAAATGGACCGGCGAGGAGAACCGCCACGGCGATCTCCTCAACAAGTACCTCTATCTCTCCGGCCGCGTCAACATGCGCGAAGTCGAGGTCACCGTCCAGAACCTTCTCGCCGACGGCGGCGACATCGGCGTCGGCACCGATCCCTACAAGACTTTCACCTACACCAGCTTCCAGGAAATCGCCACGCAGATTTCCCACGCCAACGTCGCCGCGCAGGCGCGCCAGGTCGGCGACAAGCTGCTCGCGAAAATGTGCGGCATCATCGCCGGCGACGAGCGCCGCCACGCCAAGGCCTACAAACTCTTCTTCCAAAAATGCCTCGAACTCGACACCAGCAACGCCCTGCTCGCGTTCCACGACATGATGCGTCTCAAAATCACCATGCCCGCCGTCTTCATGCGCGAGCGCGGCAAGGCCCTCGGCGAAACCTTCAAGAAATTCTCCGCCGTCGCCGAACGCACCAAGATTTATACGCCGCTCGATTACTCCGACATTCTCGACCACCTGCTTGAGGTCTGGGACATCCAGCACCTCAAAGGCCTCACCGACAAGGCCGAAGCCGCGCAGCAGTACCTCTGCAGTCTGCCCGAGCGCTACCGCAAAGTGGCCGAGCGTTTCGCCGGCCACCACAAGACCGACAACTACTCCTTCTCTTGGCTCGAAATGGCCCAGTCCGAACCAAAACCGATCGCCGGCTAAGCGAACGCCAACCCGCCCAATCCCATAGGATCTATAGGTTATATACGGCCTATAGGTCCTATTTTGTTCATTGTTCGCTCCTTCACGCCCTTCGCACATTCTGCTAAACTAACCCCCGCTGCAAAACACCCGGAGGACTCCCGCCATGGCACTCGTCCAAGAAAACCACACCCTCGACCTCTCGCCGGAGTCTTCTCCGAAAACTACCCCTTCGCTCCACGAGATACTCGAAAAACAACGCACCGCGTTTCGCCTCGCCGGCGCGCCCGACCTCGCGCATCGCCTCGCCTCACTTGAAAAAATTCAGCGCATCCTCATCGACCATAAGGACGCCTGGGCCAAGGCCATCTCCGAGGACTTCGGCAACCGCTCGCGCCACGAGACCCTCATGGCCGAAATTTTTACCAGCGTCACCTCGGTCAAGCACTGCCGCAAACACCTCGCGAAATGGATGAGGCCGAAAAAAGCACCCATTGCCATGCAGTTCAAGCCGGGCCGGGGAAAAATCTTTTATCAGGCCCTCGGCGTCGTCGGCATCATCGCCCCGTGGAACTACCCCCTCCAGCTCGCGATCATCCCCGTCGCGCAGGCGCTCGCGGCCGGCAACCGCGTCATGCTCAAGCCCTCCGAGCTGACCCCGCGCACCTCCGAACTCCTCAAGCAAACCTTCGCCGATAATTTCTCCGAAGACGAAGTCGCCGTCATCACCGGCGGCCCCGACATCGGCGCAACCTTCAGCACGCTCCCCTTCGACCACCTCTTCTACACCGGATCGACCAACGTCGGCCGCCTCGTCATGCAGGCCGCCGCGCGCAACCTCACCCCGGTGACTCTCGAACTCGGCGGCAAATCGCCGGTCGTCGTCGGCGAGGACTGCAACATCGACAAGGCCATCGGCAGCATCACCGGCGGCAAGCTGCTCAACGCCGGCCAGACCTGCGTCGCGCCGGATTACGCCTTCGTCCCCGCCGCCAAACTCGACACCTTCGTCAAGGCCTTCGAGACCACCGCCGCCAAGCTCTATCCCACGCTCGCCGGCAACGAGCAATACACCAGCATCGTCGCCGACCGCCACTACCAGCGCATCCGCGGCCTGCTCGACGACGCCAAAGCCAAGGGCGCGAAAATCCTCGAGTTCAATCCGAAAAACGAAGACCTCGCCGCGCAACGCAAGATCGCCCCGACCCTCGTCCTGGACGCCACCGAAGACATGAAAATCATGCACGAAGAAATCTTCGGCCCCGTCATGCCCGTTCTGACCTACAAGACCGAAGACGAGGCTGTCGAGTACATTAACGCGCACCCGCGCCCGCTCGCCTTGTATTACTTCGGCGACAACGCTGAGGCGCGCGACAATGTCCTCGCCCGCACCACCTCCGGCGGCGCCTGCGTCAACGAGACCCTCTTCCACGTCGCACAAGAAGAGCTGCCCTTCGGCGGAGTAGGCCCCAGCGGCTCCGGCGCCTACCACGGCCTCACCGGCTTCAAGACCTTCTCCCACGAAAAAAGCGTCTTCTACCAATCCAGAATCAACGGCGTCTGGATGTTCCGCCCGCCCTACGGTCGCCTCTTCAACATGGTCATCAAAACGCTCATCGGAAAGTAATCACCAAAGCTCACGAAGCGCCGATCGTTCACGCGGAGCCGCGTAGAATCGCAAAGGGTCCGGCTCCCGCGCCGCTCGGTCGCCAAGGGGAGTGCCCTCTTCTCACCGCGGAGGGGCCTCGACTTCGTCCTCGGAATTCGAAGGTCGTCTCTTCTTTGCCCCCGAAACAGAGTCCGAGATTTTCTGTCATCGATCGGCTTAAAATCCACAAAAATGACGAGGACGGAAGAATTATTGTTATGATGCGCAGCTTACTCCGCGGGTAGCCCCGCCCGCGGCGGCACGCAAGGATGAAGCATGGACGTAGCCATTGTAACGGGTTCGGCCGGGCTGATCGGCGCGGAAACAGTGCGATTCTTCGCCGCCAAAGGATTCACGATCGCCGGCATCGACAACAACATGCGCCAAGTCTTCTTCGGGGCCGAGGCCTCCACCGAATGGAGCCGGCGCGAACTCGAAGAGAAGATTCCCAAGTACAAGCATTTCGACGCCGACATCCGCGACGCGGCCGTCATCGATCGGATTTTCAGCCAGTACGGCGCGGACATCAAGCTCGTGGTGCACACCGCCGCCCAGCCCTCGCACGATTGGGCCGCGCGCGAACCCTTCACCGACTTCACCGTGAACGCCAACGGCACGCTCTCGGTCCTGGAGGCCGCGCGCAAGCATTGCCCGAAGGCCGCGTTCATCTTCACCTCGACCAACAAGGTCTACGGCGACGCGCCGAACGAACTCCCGCTGATCGAAAAGGAGTCCCGCTGGGAGGTCGACCCCGTGCACCCCTTCGCGGCGCACGGCATCGACGAGACCATGCGCATCGACCAGACCAAACACTCGCTCTTCGGCGTCTCGAAAGTCGCCGCCGACGTCCTCGTGCAGGAATACGGCCGCTATTTCGGCATGAACACCGTCTGCTTTCGCGGCGGCTGCCTGACGGGCCCGGGCCACTCCGGCGCGGAACTCCACGGCTTCCTCTCTTATCTCTTCAAGTGCTGCATCACCGGCACGCCCTACACGATCTACGGCTACAAAGGAAAACAGGTCCGCGACAACATCCACTCCTACGACCTCGTCAACATGTTCTGGCATTACTACCAAAAGCCCCGCCCGGCCGCCGTCTACAACGCCGGCGGCAGCCGCCACAGCAACTGCTCGATGATCGAGGCCATCCGCGCCGCTGAACGCATCACCGGAAAAAAAATGAACTACACCCTCATCGACGAAAACCGCATCGGCGATCACATCTGGTACATCAGCGATGTCCGCGCGTTTCAGCGCGACTACCCCGGCTGGAAATACCGCTACACCCTCGACGACATTTATCAACAGGTAAGCGAAGGTCTGTCGGCGCGCCTCTAGCGCGCAGACAAGAAAGGTGCGAAGCGTGGAGTTCCAAACGATCTGCATCACCGGCGGCGCGGGCTTCGTCGGCTCGAACCTCGCCCTCGCCTTCAAGCGCGCCCACCCGAAGATCGAGATCATCGCCTTCGATTCACTCAAGCGCCGCGGCAGCGAGCTCGCGCTCGATCGCCTCCGCGCGCACGGCATTCGTTTTCAGCACGGCGACATTCGCTGCCCCGAAGACCTCGAAACGCTGCCCGCTTTCGACCTACTGCTCGATTGCTCCGCCGAGCCTAGCGTCCAGGCCGGAGCGACCGGCTCCCCGGCCTACGTCCTGCACACCAACCTCACGGGCACGATCCACTGCCTCGAAGCGGCGCGCCTGCGCGGGGCGGCAGTCCTGTTCCTCAGCACCAGCCGCATCTACCCGATGGATCGCCTCAATGCGCTGCACCACACCGAAAGCGCTACGCGCTTTGCATGGAAGGCCGACGAAGGCCTCCCCGGGCTCTCCGCCGAAGGCGTCGCCGAGGACTTTCCGCTTCCCGGCGTCCGCTCGTTTTACGGCGCCTCGAAACTCGCCAGCGAAATGCTCCTGCAAGAATACGCCAACGCCTACGGCGTAAAGGCGCTCATCAACCGCTGCGGCGTCATCGCCGGGCCCTACCAGATGGGCAAAGTCGATCAGGGCGTCGTGACGCTGTGGGTCGCGCGGCATCTCTTCGGCAAACCGCTCTCCTACAACGGCTACGGCGGCGTGGGCAAGCAGGTGCGCGACGTGATGCACGTCGACGACGTCGCCGCGCTGCTGCTCAAGCAATGCAGTTCGCTGACGGCCTGGGACGGCCGCGTGTACAACGTCGGCGGCGGCAACGCGATCTCTACCTCGCTGCTCGAACTCACCGCCCTCTGCGAGGAAGTCACCGGAAACAAGATCGCTATCGCCTCTGTCCCCGAGACCTCCCCGATGGACATCCGCATCTACGTCACCGACGCGCGGCGGGTCATGCGCGACTACAACTGGAAGCCCGAGCGCTCGCTGCGCGATATTGTCACCGACGTTCACCGCTGGATTGCGTCCGACCGTGCCCGCCTGGAGCCCATTCTCGGCTGAATTCTCATGAATGAACTCAAACTTTCCATCATCATTCCCGCGCACAACGAAGAAAAAAACCTGCCCGCCACCGTGGGCGAGGTGCAAGAGTCCCTGCGCCGGGAAAAAATCTCCTACGAGATCATCATTGTGAACGATTGCAGTTCCGACGGTACCGCCGGGGTCATTGCGGACATGATGGCCGCCGACCCCTGCGTGCGCACGATCGACCGCACGCCGCCCGGCGGCTTCGGCCGCGCGATTCGCGCCGGACTCGCGCTCGTCGAGGGCGACGTCGTCATCCCCTACATGGCCGACAAGTCCGACGACCCGGCCGACGCGGTGCGCTATTACCGCAAGATCGAAGAGGGCTACGACTGCGTCTTCGGGTCACGCTTTCGCCCGGGCGCCCGCGTTGAAAATTATCCCCGCGTAAAGCTGATCGCCAACCGTATCGTGAACCGCTGCATCCAGATCATGTTCTTCTGCCCCTTCAACGACCTGACCAACGCCTTCAAGGCCTACCGCACCGAAGTCATCCTCGATTGCGGACCTTACCGCGCCAGCCACTTCAACATCACCATCGAAATGTCGCTTAGCGCGCTCATCCGGAAATACAAAATCGCCGAAATCCCGATTTCCTGGTACGGCCGCACCTGGGGCAGCTCGAGCCTGCGCCTCTCGCAGATGGGCCGCCGCTACCTCGCCACGCTCCTAAAAGTCTTCGCCGACCGAATGCTCATCTCCGACGACCTCATCGCCGAACGTGAATCGGAGCACGCCCACATGCGCTACGAATACGCGCGAAACGCCGCCAAGGACGACGCGAAGCGGGATTCGTGAATCATTGCTATACTGCCCCTCCGCGGGCCAACCAGGAGATCCAGCCATGGCAAGCAAGAAGAACGACAAAGGCATCCTCGAAAACGAACTGGAAAAACTTGAGCAACTCCGCGACGAGCTGCGCCTGCAAGCCCACCTTTTCAAAGCGGACATGAAAAAAGAATACGAATCGCTCGAAAAGCAGTATCAGAAGGTGAAACGCGACGCGAACCCCGTTCGTCGCGCCGTGAAGGAGACTGCCGACGAAGTCTCCGAAGCCACCCGCCTGCTCTTCGACACCGTCCTCGACGGGATGAAGCGCTTGCGCAAATCGTTGAAGTGACCTCGACCGGTAGGGCGGGTCATGACCCGCCCTACCGGTCGAAATCGCCGGCCCTCGCTACAACAACGGCGACACCAGGAAACTCAACTGCTCGGCCAGTGATCGCAATCGCTTTGGCGGCTTTGGGTCGAGCAGCGTCGCCCCGCGCATCAGCCCCTCCATCCACCGCGCGATTTCATCCACGCGCTCGCGGTTGTACACGAACAGCGCCACTTCGAAATTCAGGTACAGACTCCGCAGATCGAAATTGCAAGACCCCGTCACTGCCGTTGTAACGTCGAAAACCATGTTCTTGGCGTGCAGCATCGGCGCCGGCAGCAGATACACCTTGCCGCCGGCCTCCACAAGATGCCGCAGATACGGCCCACGTGCCAGGTCCGCCATCGGATGGTTCGATTTCGCCGGCATAATCAACCGCACATCACGCCCAATCCGTGCCTGAATCAGCAGCGCCCGAAACAGTTCTTCGCCCGGCGCGAAATACGGCGTTACCATCCACACGCGCTCGCGCGCCGCGTGGATCGACGCAAGCATCGCGTCATACAAGATGTCGCCGTCCACGTCCGGGCCGCTCGCCGCGATCTGTGCGATGTCTGTCCCGCCCGTGGCAGTCGCCGCCGCCGGATGAACACACGACAGGTCGAGCAGGGAGGCGCTGGCAAAATTCCAGTCGCTGCAGAACACCTCCAGCACGTCTTTGACCGCCGGCCCCTCGATATCGACCGCCGTATCGATCCACCGGCCGGGTTCGGGCGTAGCGCCCATGTATTCGCGGCCCAGATTCATACCGCCCAGGCTAGCGCGCGCGCCATCGACGACGACGAGCTTTCGGTGGTTGCGCAAGTTGAGGGACCAATTCCTTCTTACGGGGATCAGCGGAAGAAACCACGCCACGCGGCCGCCCGCTCGCAAAAGCGGCGCGAGAAACCGCTGTGAGACGCCGAACGAGCCGTAACTGTCCAGGAGCAGGCGCACGTCAATCCCTTCTGCGGCCCGTTTCGCCAGCAGATTGATCAGCGCTCGGCCGACCGCGTCGCGTTGAAGGATGTACGTCTGGATGTAAATCGACGAACGGGCCTGTTCGATCATGCCGCAAAGGCGTGCAAAGGCGTCCTCTCCCGTCGAGACGAATTCGATGCGGTTCTGTCGGGAGGGCGCGCGCACCCCTTCGCTCGTCAATACATCTTCCGCGGGATTGTCGAAGTCCAGAAGCCGGACCGGCGCTTCGCGTTGCGTCACGTGCAGCCGCTGCTTGCGCCGAGTCACCGCGAGAAACTTGCGCCCCCCGAACACAATGTAGATCGGAATGCCCACATACGGCACGAGGATGATCGCCAAGATCCACGCCAACGAAGTGGAGGGCCGCCGCTGCTTGCTGAGCACGCGTGCCACCAGCAGCAGCATCAGAATCGTGAGCACCACCGAGACCAGGTGCGTTTCGATATGATCGCGAAAGCTCAGCGGCATGACCTCTCCCCCCATCATGGT
>VFKU01000594.1 GCA_009885415.1 Rhodothermota bacterium | reverse complement strand
TTGCGCGAACTTGGCCGACGCCAGCACTTTGTCCAGTTCCTTCATCACGCCCGCGCAGGTCCCCGTCGCGTTCGCCTCGGAGTCCTTCGTCACCATCAGGAAAACCTGCCGCTTGCCGTCGATGCTGTGACGCTCTTCCTCTTCGCGCGCGCGCATGCTCCCCGTCGCGACGTCTTTCACGTGCAGCCCGTTGCTCAGCCGCAGGTTCGCGTAGTCGCCGATGCCCTGCATCTTTCCCTCGACGCGCACATAATGTTTCTTGCCCGCGTCGTAGAGTTGGCCCGCGCCCATGTCGACGTTCGCCGCGCTCAGCGTCACGATGAATTCGTACAGCGACACTCCGTGCGCGATCATCGACTGCTGATCGATGTCGACCATGATCGATTTCGGTTCCCAGCCCATCAGCTCGATGTCGGCCACTCCGTCGATCCGCTGCAACTTCGGGAGAAGGTCGCGGTCCACGAGATCGACGAAGCGGTCGTAGTCCCCCGTGTTGGACAGCCCGAGCATCATCACCGGGAAGGTCTCGAGTTTGAAGTGCCGCACGAAAATCCGGTCCGCGCTCTTGGGCAAGAGCAGCCGCAGCCGCTCGATGCGATCGCGCACGTCCGCCAGCGCCTCCGTCATGTCGACGCCCCACTCGAACTCCATGCTGATGAAACAGCCGTCCCGCGAGGAATTCGTGGAGATGTGCGCGAGCCCCGGCAGGGTCTGGAATTCACCCTCGGCGGGAATCGCGATTTCCTTCTCCACCTGCGCCGGCGTCGCGTTGACATACGGCACAAAAGCGCCGAGAAACGGCAGGTCCATCGGCGGCATGAACTCGGTCGGCGTGCGTTGGAGCGAGATCAGGCCGAAACTCACGGTGCTGAGCACGATCATCGCGATCGTGACCGGGTGCTTCATCGCGAATTCTGGCAAGGAGAAGCGGCGGCGTTTCATGCCTTGTCGCGCCCCGCAAACAGGTGATACACAATCGGCATCATGAACAGAATCAGGATCGTGTCCGACGCCAGCCCGCCCATCACCGTGATCGCCAGCGGCGCGCGAATCTCCGCGCCCTCGCCCGTCGAAATCGCCATTGGTATCAGGCCCAGCGTCGAGGTCAACCGCGTCATCACGATCGGCCGGAACCGCACGGTGCACGCGTGCACGATCGCCTCGGTCTTCTTCATCCCGCGCGCACGCAACTGGTTGATGTAGTCCACCATGATGATCGCCGCGTTCACCACGATGCCCGCGAGCACGATCCCGCCGATGAACACCACGACGCTCACGTTGATGTGCGTCAGCGCGAGCGTATACACCACGCCGATCAACGCCAGCGGCACCGTACACATAATCAGGAACGGCTGCCATAGCGATTCAAACTGGCACGCCATCACCACATACACCAGGAACATCGCCAGCCCGAGCGCGAACAACAGCCCGTTGTACGAGGTCTCCAGCTCTCGGTTCTGCCCGCCGAGCGCAAAGCTGTAACCCGTCGGCCAGTCGATTTGGTTCAGCCGCGCCTCGACATCCGCCGCCACGCTGCCCAGGTCCCGGCCCTCGACGTTGCCCGTCACCAGCACCACCTGCCGCTGGTCGATGCGCCGGATTTCGCTCGGGCCGTCCTCGACTTCCACCTTCGCCACCGACGAAAGCGGCGTCGGCGGAAAGCCGTCCACCACCGAAAGTTTGCGCAAATCGTCCAGGCTCGTCATGCGCTCCTGGTCCGCCCGTACGCGAATGTCCACTTTGTCGCCCGCGCGATTGAAGCGCGTGGCAATGTCGCCGCGCACTTCCGTCCGCAGCATCTGCGCCACCTGGAAGGGTTCGATGCCCTTCGACGCGAGCATCTCGCGATCGAGCGTCACGTGCACTTCCGGGTAGCCGCGTTTAAGGCTCAGATCAACGTCTTGAAGCCCCGGAATCCCCTCGAGCGCCGCGAGCGACGCGCGGCCCAGCTCGCGCAAAATATCGAGGTCCTCCCCGATGATCTGCACCTCGAGCGCCATCTTGAAACTGAACAACGACGGCAGCGTAAAGGTCACCGGATCCGGCGAAATCGCCAGCACCTGTTGGCGCATCCGCTCGATGATCGCGTCTTGATACTTTGCGGTCTCGGCCGGGTTTTTCAATTTCACCGTCATCGTGGCGACATTCTCGCCTTCGTCGGCGCCGGCGTTCGCGTCGTCCGTCCCGGCCTGCACCGTGATGGTCTCCACCTCGGTAAACTTCGCGAGCGCAGTCTCGATCGCTT
>VFKU01000877.1 GCA_009885415.1 Rhodothermota bacterium | reverse complement strand
TGCGCGTTCCTTCGACGCCGGAGGCAAGGAGCCAGCTTGAGCCGATGACGATGGAGCCGGCCATGACGCTGTAGGCGACGCGGTCGCTGGCGCGGTCGACGGCGGCGGTGAGTCGTTCGAGGCCCTGGTGGGTGAACTTGATGTTGAACTTGCCGTGGCGGGCCATTTGCATGAGGACGTGGGCGTCGACGGGGAGTTCGCGGAGCATGCGCAACATGCGGAGGACGTAGTCTTGCGCGTCGTCCATGAGCTCGCTGGGCTCGAAGCGTCGGCGGATGGCGCGCTCGACGTAGGGGCGGAGGATGGGCAGGATGTTTAGCCCGGGATCGAGGGCGTGCCCCGTGGATTCGATGGTGGAGAGCGCCTTGATGAGCAGCGAGAAGCGCGAGGGCAGGCGGAGGCCGTGGCGGCTGAGCATGTCGGCGATTTTTTCGAGCGCCTTGCCCACTTCGCCGCCGCTGATGATGGACTGCGCCTCGAAGCCGAGGTAGTCCGCCACTTCGCGTTGCAGCGCGGAGACGTCCTCGAGATCGGTCGCGTCGGTGAGGAGGAGCATGGCGTCGGTGACGCGGCGGGAGTCCTCCATAAACACCGCGCGGAGCAGATCGGAGAGGATGCCGATGTCGGTGGCCTCGAGTCGGCCGACCATGCCGAAATCGATGAAACCGAGGCGGTTGTCGCGCGTGAGCAGGATGTTGCCCGGGTGCGGGTCCGCGTGGAAGAGGTTGTGCTCGAAGATTTGTTTGAAGACGGCGTGGCAGCCGATCTGCGCGACTTCGCGGGGCTCGGAGCGCCGGGTAGCGTACTCGTTTAGCGCATCGACGCGGACGCCGTCGATGAAGCTCATGGTGAGAACTTCGGGGCTGCTGAGCTCGGGGAAGATGCGCGGGATTTCGACGGTGGGGTCGTCTTTGAAATTGTCGTGGAAGCGCTGGATCGTGCGCGCCTCGATGCTGAAATCCATTTCGCGGTGAATGGTTCGGCTGAATTCGCGGATGAGCTCGGGGGCATCGAGCCATTTGAGATCTTCGACGTGCAATCCGATCCACTCGGAGAGGGTCGTCATGAGGCTGATGTCGGCGTCGACCACCTGGCGGATGTTGGGCCGGCGCACTTTGACGGCGACGATTTGTCCGCTGGGCAGCTTGGCCTTGTAGACCTGGCTGAGCGAGGCGGAGGCGAGGGGTGTCTCGGGGAATTCGCGGAAGAGGTGTTCGAGGGGCTTGCCGAGGGAGCGTTCGACGACTTCGCGCATGGTGGCGAAGGGGAGCGGGCCGACGCGATCTTGCAGGTGGGCGAGTTCGTCGCGGAGATCTTTGGAGAGGATGTCGGGGCGCGTGCTCAGGACCTGGCCGAGTTTGACGAAGGTGGGGCCGAGTTCGGTGAAGGCTTCGCGCAGCCGCGCGCCGGTGGTCTCAGGGCGGCCCTTGGGCGCTTCGCCGAGGCGGATTCGGCGCAGGACGCGGACGGGGAGACTGCGGTGAATGCCGAGCTTCTGGACGACGTCGGCGAAGCCGTGCTTGGCGAGGACCTGCAAGACCTGCGCGAGGCGGACGGTGTCGCCGACGCGGCGCGCAAAGGCTAGGTATTGCATCGGGGTGGCGGTCTCCGGCGGCGGCGGGGATTTGCGAGGAGTATAACAAAGAGCGGGAGGAGGCGGGCGCGGGGTGGATGGGAGGGTATGGGAAGCATGGGAGGAAGGGGGCCGTGGCGACCAGTGGAGGCTGTCACAGGAGTGGGGCGAGATTCGTCATAGGGGTAAACGAAACTGGCGAGGAGGGTGGGGTCATGCGGTTGACGGCGATTGAGGAGCCGAAGGGCTTGAAGATGCGGCTGGCGTACGCGTGGAGCCGGCGGGCGCTGGGGACGGCGATCACGCCGCTGAAGGTAGTGTATGCGCGGGTGCCGAAGGCGCTGGATTTGGGTAGGGCGATGAGCAAGTTTTTGCAGTCGCCGTTTCGGATCGAGAAGGAGTTGGTGTTCCTGATCGAGAGTTACACGGCGGGCCTGAACAAGTGCGGGTTTTGCCTCGACATAGCAAAGGCCCAGGCGATGCGCGTGCGGCCGGGAGTGGTGGAGAAAATAGCGGCTTTGGCGGAGTTTCGTGCGAGCGCGAAATTCTCGGCGCGGGAGCGGGCGGCGCTGGCGTATGTGGAGGCGACGACGCGCGACAAGCACGTGAGTGACGACGTGTTCGCGGCCTTGAAGGAACATTTCAGCGACGAGGAGATCGTCGAGATTACAATGGTCAACGCGGCGGAGAATTTTTATAACATGATCAATATTCCGTTGGAGATAGAGTCGGACGGCTTGTGCGCGTTGGTGCCGGGGGCGAGGCGGGAGAAGGCGGCTGCGCAAGCATAGACAAGGTCAAGAACAAATTGGACATGATTTACATGATTTACAAGATTAGAATTCCCTTCACCTCTAAATGAAGGAGAGTTGAAATGAAAATCAACGAATTGACGGAACTGATCATTGGGCTGGCGTACCGCGTGCACAACGAGTTGGGACCGAATTTGGCGGAGAGGATTTATGAGAATTCTCTGATGATCGAGCTGGAACTGGCCGGTATTGCAGCGGCGCAGCAGCATCCGCTGCCGGTGTACTATCGAGACCGACTTGTAGGTGATTTCAAGGCCGATATTGTTGTTGAAGAGAGATTGATTATCGAAGCAAAAGCCGTGCGCACGATATTGCCGGAACACGAGGTTCAGTTGGCGAATTACTTGAACATTGCGAAGATTGACGATGGGTTGCTTTTGAATTTTGGCCCGTCAGTGGAAGTGAAGAGAAAGTTTCGTACCTATGCTCCTAGCGACGTGCGCTGACCTCATCTAAATCTTGTCAATCTTGTAAATCATGTCAAAAGAAAAGAACTCTTCATCGGCGACTGAACTGTTTGGGCAGCAGCGTCCGATGTTGTTTGGGATTGCGTATCGGATGTTGGGCAGTGTGATGGACGCGGAGGACGTGGTGCAGGAGGCGTATCTGCGGTGGGAGCGGGCGGAGCGGGAGGGGATTGAGTCGCCGCGGGCGTATTTGAGCACGATCGTGACGCGGCTGAGTATCGATAGTTTGCGTGAGGCGAAGCGGCGGCGGGAGGTGTATGTGGGGGAGTGGTTGCCGGAGCCGCTGGTGACGGGGAGGGACCCGCGGGAGTCGGCTGAGCTGGCGGA
>VFKU01000567.1 GCA_009885415.1 Rhodothermota bacterium | reverse complement strand
GCCGCCAGGGCGATCCCGGCACCACCCGCTTCTACGTCAGCCTCGAGGACGAAGTCGCGCGGCTCTTCGGCGGCGATCGCATCAAGCGCATCATTGCCATGCTCGGCGGCGAAGCGATGGACGAGGAGCCCCTCGATCAGCGCATGGTGACCCGCTCGATCGAGCGCGCCCAGCGCCAGGTCGAGGAGTACAACTTCGAAATCCGCAAGAACCTGCTCAAGTACGACGACGTCATGAACAAGCAGCGCGAAGTCATCTACAAAATGCGCCGCGATGTGCTCGACGATCGTGACATCACCGAGCAGCTCCAGGAGATGTTCGCCGAACTCGTGTACTCCGTCGTCGACGAATATGCGCCGAAGGACGTCCCGCCCGACCAGTGGGACCTCGACGGCATGATGAAACGCTTGAAGGTTTTGTTCAGCCAGGAATTTAGCCTCGAAAATCACACCACCGGCACTCCAGACGCCATCAGCGAGCGGTTTATCGCGCAAGTGAACGCGGAATACCTCCGCCGCGAAGGGCTCATCGCCGAAGAAATCCGCGCCAGCTTCCGCGAGCAGATCGGCGGCGACGAATCCGCCATCGACTTCGCCAAGCTCGCCCGGAAGCGCGTGCACGATTTCGAGAAGATGGCGCTGCTCAATGCGGTGGACTCTAAGTGGATCGACCATCTCTTCTCGATGGACTACCTGCGCGAATCGGTCCGCCTGCGCGCGCTCGGCCAGCGCGATCCGCTGCTCGACTACAAGCAAGAGAGCTACGAAATGTTCCAGCAATTGCTGATCTCGATTTACGAGAACACCGTCCAGACGCTTTTCCGCGTCACCGATCCCGAAGTGCGCAAACGCCACTCCGCCGATCTGGAGCGCGCGGCACACTCTGCGCAAGAAAGCGATCCCTTCGCGCAGCTCTCGCGCTACCAATACGTCGCCGCCGCCAAAGAGCAGGACCGCAGTTTCGCCGCCTTCGACACCAGTCGCTTCCGCATCGCCCAGCAACAGCAGCAGCCCGCGGAAGGGAGCGAGTCCGGCGGCAATGTGCAGACCCTGGAACGCGAGGACGCCAAACCCAAAGCCAAGCCCGTCCGCCGCGCCGAGCCCAAGGTCAAGCCGAACGACCCCTGCCCCTGTGGCAGCGGCAAGAAATACAAAAAGTGCCACGGCGCAACTACCTCATAGGCCTCGTCCTCCTCGCGTTCTGGGCGGTGAT
>VFKU01000466.1 GCA_009885415.1 Rhodothermota bacterium | reverse complement strand
TGCGTGCGCAGGATGCGGAATTGCTCGGGCGTGAGACGCCGCTGCCACTCGGCGTCGGTGTGAATCACGCGCGGCATGACCACCGGAGCGGAGAGTTTGCCGTCGGGGCCGATGACGCGGACGTATACGTTCGGGGACTTCGATTTGAGCTGCATGGCCTTCTCCTGGGTGGACGCCTCTTCGGCGCGGACGGCGGCGGAGACCATCAGGGCAGCAACGAGCGTGGCGATGAGCGGAAGTCGCATTACGATACCCTCGCGAAACAGCATTTTCGGGACCCCTGGACGCGGCGCGTCGCCTACGTTATACAGGATAAACGGTTGGACGAGGGGATTTCATTCCGCAACCCGGTAGGGCGGCATGACCCGCCCTACCGGGTGCGTGCATTTGAGAGTGGCCCTGCGCATACTCTGCGGCGCATTATGACGCCACCCTCCTCCCCCACTTCGCGCAGCGCCGCCCTCGCGCCCTACGCCGAAATGCTCGCGGCGTCGGCCTGCTTTGCGTGCATGGGGGCGGCGATACATTGGCTGGGCGGGCATTTGCATTGGTCGGTGGTGTCGTTTTTCCGGATGTTCTTGAGTGCGCTTTTGCTGATCGCGGTGGCGAAAGCGCGGGGGATTCCGCTGCTGGTGCGGGGCGAGCCGGCGATGTGGGTGCGGGCGCTGGCGGGCAGCTTGGGGATGATCGGAAATTTCTACGCGCTCACGGTGATGCCTGTGTCCGATGCGACGGCGATCTACCACACGATGCCGGTGTGGGTCGCGCTGATTCGCTGGGTGGTCTACAAGGAGTCGCTCTCGATCGTGCAGTGGACCTGCGTCGCGGGCGCGGTCGTGGGGGTGTTCATCACCGAGGAGGCGATGCCAGAGTCGCTGAACTGGGGGCTCGCGGCGGGACTCGGCGGCGCGTTTTTCTACGCGATCGCGTCGATCGGGATGAGCTTCCTCGGCGGCCACCATCCGCAGTCCGTGACGATTCATTTCTCGCTCGTGGCCAGCGGTGTGGCGCTCGTGTGCATGACGCTGAGCCTGCCGGCGCGGGCGGAGATGGTGCCGGCCTCGGCGACGATTGGAGCGGCGCTATTAATCCCCGCAGTGCTGGGGAGCTTCGCCCAGGTGCTGATGGCGGGCGCGCTGGGCCGGGGCCACAATGTGACGGTGGCGCTGGTGGGTCTGAGCCAGGTCGTCTTTGCCGGACTTTTCGACATTCTCCTGTGGGACCGGGCCTTTACGCCGGCGAAAATCGCAGGTATCGCAGTTATTTTGGTCTCGGTCGGGGGCATGGCCGCGGGCCGGATCGGCCGTGGCGCGTCGGCTAAAACTGTGGCACAATTTAAATAGGTGTGCGAGGCGGATGGGGGAGCGGCAGGCCTGAGGAGTTTGGTCCTGCCGACGCAACGGACGGTGGACGACGATGACCGAGACTGAAGCCCGAGGCGTGCTTCATGACGTGCTCACCCGTTACCAACGCAACTCGTATGATCAACTCTACGACGCGGCGCAGTGCGGCGAGCGCATCAACGGACACGTCCCTGGGCCGGACACCGGGGCCCTGTACCCGATTATTATTGCCACGGAATGGGCCAGCGAGCCCGCGGGCGATATCCGGGTGACGATCGTGGTGCATGACCACGGCGCCAACCGTTTCGGGCACCTCGCGGCGGAGTTCATCAAGACGCCGGAGCGCGCGGAAGCGTAGAGTCGCTTCGAAGCGCGGCCCCTCGCGGTCTCTTCCTTCTCGGATCTCTGCGTCCTCCCGTTCCACGAGCAGGAGGTGCGACGGTGTCGGGACGTTTCACGGGTACCTTGCACGCACAGGGCAGCGGACAAACCCGGGACGTAGCGATCACGCTCGACAAGACGTCCGTCACCGAGGTGCGGACGCGCGAGGAATTCGACCGCAAAGGCTACGCGGACGTCATTCGTCAGCACTTGTACTCGCTTGAATTCGATGCGCAGGATCGGGAGTATTGGCGCGCGCCGGCCGCGCCAACGCCGATCACCCCGCCGGCCGCCGGAGCGCCGAGTCCACGTGAACACGACTGATCTTTGCGACGCCTATCCCGAGCTGGTGCAGATTCCCGAATCGATCTTTGGGGACTTCGGCGGGGTGGTGAAATTTTCCGGGCCGATCGCGACGGTGAAGACTTTTGAAGACAACACGCTGGTGCGCGCCGCGCTCGAAACACCGGGCCGGGGGCGCGTGCTGGTGGTGGACGGCGGCGGCTCGATGCGTTGTGCGTTGCTGGGCGACAATCTGGCGAAACTCGGCGTCGAGAACGGTTGGCGCGGCGTCGTGATCAACGGCTGCCTGCGCGACGCGGAAGCGATCGGCGAATTGCCTATCGGGGTGAAGGCGCTCGCGGTGCATCCGCGCAAGAGCCTGAAGAACAACTACGGCTGGAGCGAGGTCCCGCTCGCCTTCGCGGGCGTCACCTTTACGCCCGGGCATTATCTCTACGCAGACATGGACGGGATCGTCGTCGCGCCCGCGGCGCTGACGCTCTAGAGCAGTTTAAGAAAAACTGTAGCTGAGATCCGGATGTTTTTTGCTCGGCTACAGTTTTTCATAAACCGCTTTAGCGCGTTGCGCGGCTTTTAGATCGCCCTTCAGGGCTATAGAATCTTATCGCGCTTGGGACCCAGGGCGACGCTGCGCTCTGCCCTGGGCTACCTCAGATCGCCCCTTCGGGGCTTGCGCGAGAAGGCCAAGACGTTCCATGCGCATGGCTGCTTGTGGGTCAACTGCACTCAGAGGGAAATCCAGATGACTGAAAAGAGCGCATTGCACACCGGAGCGACGCCGGCGTATGCCGACGCGATGCTGGAGTATCTGGGCGGCCGCGAGCCTTTGCCGGTCTTTGCGAAGACCCCGGAGGACTTGCGCAACGCCGTGGCGGGGCTTTCGCAGAAACAACTTGAGACGCCGGAAAAACCGGGCAAGTGGTCGATCGCGGCCGTGGTGCAGCATCTGGCAGATGTGGAGATTGTGCTGGGCTTCCGCTACCGGAAATTGCTGGGCCAGCCGGGCGCGGCGCTGCCGGCAATCGACCAGGACGCCTGGGCGGATCGGCTGGGTTATCTGACGGCGGACGTGCCTGCGGCGTTGGAAGATTTCGAGGCGGTTCGCCGCGCGAACCTCCGTCTCTTGCGCCGGGTGACACCCGAGCAGTTACAACTCTTCGGCATGCACGAGGAGCGCGGCCGGGAGACCTTGCAACACATGATCCGCCTCTATGCCGCGCACGATTGTTACCACTTGTATCAGATCGAGCGAATAAAGGCCGCGCTTCGAGGATTGGTGGGCTGAAGCCTACGTGTCGATCGGAGGTTAGGGCCTGCGTGTCAGGCTGGAGACCAGAGCGTGTCGCTCGCGGCGGGACGCGGGACGGAGGCGGCGACTTCGGCCACTTCGGATTCTTTGAGGTCGAGGAAACGCAATGCGGTCTCACATTCTGCGAGGTCGAGATCTAGCGCCTCGCCGAGCCGCGAGTACGCACACGCAACGGCGTCGGCGACGTTGATGATGGCCGCGATGCTGCGGCGCTCTTCGGATGCGTGTTGCGGCGCGTGGTGGAAACGGATGCACTCGGCGAGTTCGGGCGGCAGGCCCCAGTGCAGCGCGAGCTCGTAACCCGCCTCGGTGTGCGTGAGACCGAGCACTTCGTCCTCGGCTTTCACAAGGTCGAGCCCGGTGAGCCCGGGGCTGACGCGCTCGTAGTGCTTGGGCACGATCTGCACGAGGGCGACGCGCCCGATGTCGTGCAGGAGACCCGCGGAAAACACGCCGGATTGGTTCTTGAGTTCGAGGAATTTCGACAGCGCCCGAGCGACGCGCGCGCACATCTGCGATTCGAGCCAGAAGGCCATGTAATCAAAGGTGCGCGATTTGTCGAAGACGTTGATGATGGCCGAGGAAATGACGACCGAGTAAGTCTCGACGAGACCGAGCAGCGATACCGCAAGCTGCACACTGTCGACTTTGTGGCTGAAGCCGTAGGCGGCGCTGTTCGCCACGCGCAAGACCTTGGCGGCGATTGCCGGGTCACCCGAGATCGCCTCCGCGACTTGCGCGGCGGAGCCGTCGTTGCCGTAGATCACTTCGCGCACGCGGTTCACCGTGCCGGGCAGGGCGGGAAGCGATTCGATGTGCCGCAGCATGGAGACGGCCATGGCGAGCTTGAGCGGGCCTTCGAGATTGCCGAGGCCCGCCGCGCCGGCAGTGTCTTCATAGTGGCGCGCGAGACTGCGGCGGACCGCGTCGGCCGCGCAGATGAGCGTCTTGATCGTAAGCCCAGTGTGCTCGGCGAGCGCCTCGACGACGGCGGGCTCGAGCGGGCCGGTGCATGCGACCGTGAGCTGATCGCCCTCGCGTTCAACAGGCACGACCTTGTGCATCACGGCGAAATTTCTCGGCACCAGACTGACGACCTCCGGCGCGAGATCGAAGTCGCCGAGCTCGATCGATTGCGAACGGCCGGGTTGCGCGAGAAACTCGACGAAACGTTTGGTATCGAGCGCGCCCTGCGCGAGGAGGACGTTCACCAGCCGCTCGCCCTTTTCGTTCCGGACGGCGAGCGCGTCTTTGAGTTGACGCTCGTTGACGAGGCCAGCGGCGACCAGCATGCGCCCGATGTCGGCTTGCGACGTGTCCAATTGCGGGCCCATCAGGCCTTCCCCCGGTGCTTCGTGAGACCCTTGCGCGTCCGCGGAAAGACCCCGGACGCGCTCCCAATTAGTAAAATTATACCACGCAATCGCGGGGTGGCTGGGTCAGTCGGCCAAGTCTTCCGCAGGCTTGGCGATGTTATATTCCTTTAACTTCCGCCACAGGGTAGATCGCGAAATCCCCAATGTTTTTGCCACATCCGTCTGGTTGCCGTTGAGCTTGGCCAGCGCACGCTCGATGAGTTCCTTCTCCATTTCCTGCAGGGTCGGCAGCACGTTCGTGTCGCGCAGGTGCGGCAGGCTGAGGCGGCCGCCCTGGCCCAGGCGCACCGCATCGGGGAGGTCTTGCAGGCGGATGCTGTCGGTGTCGGCCATGATGACGGCGTGCGCCAGCGTGCTCTCGAGCTCACGGACGTTGCCGGGATACGAATACGCCTGCAAGAGCGCCCAGGCGGGGTCTTCGATTTGCGAGATGGCCTTGTTGTACTTGCGGTTGTAGCGCTTGAGGAATTCCCGCGTGAGTGCGGCGATGGCGTCGGGCCGCTCGCGCAGCGGCGGGATGACGATCTGGATCACGTTGAGGCGGAAGTAGAGATCTTCGCGGAAGCGCTTCTCGCGGACGTCGTCGATCAGATCGCGGTTGGTCGCCGCGAGAATGCGCACGTCGACATGCCGCACGTTCGTGTCGCCGACGCGGCGGATCTCGCCGCTCTGGAGTACCCGTAAAAGTTTCGCCTGCGAGACGAGCGCCATGTCCCCCACTTCGTCGAGGAACAGTGTGCCGCCGTCGGCCTCCTCGAAAAGGCCGGTTTTGTCCGAGTCCGCGCCGGTGAAACTACCCTTCACGTGTCCGAAGAGTTCGCTCTCGAGAATCTGTTCCGGCAGCGCCGCGCAGTTGACCGCGATGAAGGGACGGTCGCGCCGCGAGCTGAGCCGGTGGACGGTGTTCGCTACCACTTCTTTGCCGGTGCCGCTCTCGCCGAGGAGCAGCACGGTGCTGTCCGTGGGCGCGACTTTTTGGATGAGCTCGACCACGCGGCGCATCGCGGGCGTGTTGCCGATGAGTTCCTCGAAGGACTGCTGCTCGTGATCGTGCAGCGCCGCGCGGACCTCCGCATCGCGCACCGCCTTGTTCACCGCGAGCACCACGTCCGAGGGTTGGGCGCTCTTGGGCAGATAGAAAAACGCGCCGCGACGAAGGCCTTCGATCGCCTTTTCCAAGTGCGCCACGTCGAACACGAGGACGACCTGCGTGTCGGGACGCTGCCGACGGATAAAGGTGATGAGGTCGAGCCCGGCCTCGTCGGCCAGGTCGAGATCGAGGACCGCCACGGC
>VFKU01000191.1 GCA_009885415.1 Rhodothermota bacterium | reverse complement strand
GATCGATCGAGCCCAAAAAACGCTCAAGAACGTCAAGTCCGCATGGCTCCAAGACCAGGAAGTCTTGCTCGATGGCAAGGGAAAAATCTCTGAATACCGGGTCTAGGTGAAGGTCACCCTAATACTTAGCGAATAACTCACAGAGCGACGCGGTGGCTGAACCCGCCGCGCAGACGCTTTATGACGAATAGCATGCGCGGCTCGCCGGAAGTGGGATTCTGGAAATAAGTAAGGGGAAGTTTGAAGTACGAAGACGCGGAGATCATTGCTCGATTGCGATTGGCTCCGTGCAAGGCGGTTTGGAAAGCGAACGGATGCTGACCAGGCTACGCGATGCCAGTTTCAACAGGCTGGATGGAAACGTGTCAAGGGGAAGGGTAACGAAGTAGGGACAACCGGGAGGTTGACTCTCCGGCACGACATCGCGCGTAGAGCGAAATGGCGCGACGTTTACCCCAATTCCGATGGGGCCTTTGGCACGTCCCCAAAGGCCCCACTCGCTTTTTCTGGATCGCGATCAAGCCACAAGCGTGGTCGCGGTCACGGTAGACAAACTAACCCACAGGAACGGCCGTACGCTCAGGACTGGAGAAAGGCGAGCAGATCGGCGTTGAGTTCATCCTTGTGCGTGTAGGCGAGACCGTGCGGGCCACCCTGGTAGACCTTCAACGTAGCGTTCTTGATGAGTTTACGCGAGACCTCGGCCGTGACGCCGATTGGCACGATCTGGTCGTCGTCGCCGTGAATGATCAGGGTCGGAACATCAATCTTCTCAAGGTCCTCGGTGAAATCCGTCTCGGAAAACGCCTTAATGCAATCAAGCTGATTCTTGAGTCCGCCCTGCATCCCCTGAAGCCAGAACGCGTCGCGGATGCCCTGGCTGATCTTTGCGCCCGCTCGATCAGCGCCGTAGAACGGCATCGCCAGTTCCTTGAAGAATTGAGACCGATCCGCCGCGACACCGGCGCGGATCTCATCGAACTTGGCCATCGGCAGACCGCTCGGGTTGGCGTCCGTTTTTAGCAACAACGGCGTGACGGCTCCAACCAGAACAACCCGAGCGACGCAGCTCGTGCCGTAACGTCCTATATACCGAGCAACCTCTCCGCCCCCGGTGGAGTGACCGACCAGCATAACGTCCTTGAGTTCAAGTGTCTCGACGAGTTCCGATACATCATCGGCATAGCCGTCCATTGTATTTCCGTTCCACGGCTGGCTGGAGCGGCCGTGGCCGCGCCGGTCGTGGGCAATGCAGCGATACCCCTTCGACGCCAGGAAGCTCATCTGATCCTCCCATGCGTCGACCGTCAACGGCCAACCGTGACTGAAAACGACCGGCTGCCCTGAGCCCCAATCCTTAAAGTAGATCTCTGTTCCGTCTCGTGTCGAAAACCTGTTCATCGCGGTCCTCCTTCTCTATGCGGGCGAGGTTGCTTTCGGGTCAACACGCAAATCGATCCCCATACGCATCGATTTTCAGCCTGCCCTTCGGCAAACGGGTGTAGGTGGCCAAACCCGATGCGGTGAAATCATTCGCCCAGGATTCGCCAAAACGAGAACAGGATCAGACACAAGACCGATGAATCGATAATCTGCGGCGCTCTGATTGAATACAGGACGTCATCGATTTTGGAAAGACTTCTGATCCAGAAAGGTCGAAATTGATCCAAAACCGTGACGCGGCTGTCGATTGCATTCGCGGCCCGTCTACCGCTTTCCACAGCCCCCTCGATGCTCCAGACCTGCGCTTGGGTCTTGGTATGCGCTCCAGCAAGAAATAAATTGGCGACCGGGGTTCGCTGGTTCGGGGTGTAGGCCTGGGTGTTTGTAGTGTTGACCCACTTCGGTTGACGGCCCGTGATCCCCGCGCTCGAGAATTCCCACTCGTGCCAGACTTCGACCCGTACAATCGAAAAGTCGCTCAATCCCTTGCCGCCGTTGGCTTCCTTGACCAGTTCATCCAACGCGCCGCATCCGAAAATTTGCGCTTTGATTTCCTCGATGAATTCCTCCTTCGTGCAGCGACTCACTGGCTTGTTGAATACCCGGCCAGGCACGCTGCTAATGCACGACGTGCCCGTCCAGAGGGACTTAATGTCTCGCCCCAGATCTACATCCTTATCCCAGACTTGCTCCTCGGCGAAGAGAGTCAGGTTGAATTCGGAGTCACTCACCACCACGGCGGTTCTTTTTCGAGGCAGTTTAATCTCCTCGGAAAATGCCAGGCGAAACGAGACCTGGGTATGCGGACCGTCTTGGGTGAGCGGTTTGAACAGACGCAATTCCTCTTGCCGCTCCAACGCGGGAGTCTTACTCAGAATGTCCGCAGCGATGAATGGGTTGATGGCCAGAATGCAGATGTCAGCGTGAATCCTGTCATCACCGCAATACCCGGTGACGGTTCCGGCCCCGTCAAACTCGAATCGGGTCAGGGCTTTGTCATAGAAGAAGTTCACACCCTTGGATTCAAGGTGCCTCACCCACGGGGCGAACCAGCATTCGCTGCTGGGTCCTTTGAGCAGCAGCCAGCCGTCGCCCGCGCCCTGCGTCCATGCCGGACCTTCGTGATCGGCCTTATGCTGGTGCGCAGGTTTCGTGGTCAACTGCTTTCTGAAAAAGTCGCCCGCGGTGTGTAGCGACACGTTTGACCAGTCGGACCCGATCCAGGGGCCAAAGCACGAGCGCCAAGATTTGTACGCGTCGTCCCTAAGCAGACGCTTCCATGCTTGCGCCGCGTTGAGTCTTGCGTATTTCGTCTGACTCCGCTTGTTCGACGTCCACGTCTTGAGCATTAAATAGGACCCCTTCACGAAATCCCACGTACTCATCCGGAACATTTTGGGAATGCTTCTCAGCCGTTGGTCGTAGAATTGGGCCTTGTCTGAATCCGGGAAGATCCCGAAATCCACCGAGCGCGAAAGGGCCAGGTCATAGACATTTCCGTGCTCATTCAAGGGAATTTCTCGCAATAGATCGAAGGTGTTGTGGTACCAAGGTCCCATCCCGTGCCACGAGTATTCGGAAGGCATATTGTCTTGACTCAGCCGCGAGCTTCTGAAGAATCCGCCTGGCTGGTCCGTGGCTTCATACACGGAAACGGAGTATCCCAGCCGAATTAGCTCATGCGCAGCACTCAGCCCGGCAATTCCGCCCCCAAACACAGCTACTGATTTCATTGTGGTGCCTCGATTCATTTGTCAACCAACAAGGGAGATTTTGCTTCGTCCTGCCGAGCGTGTTTGACCTTGCGCGCCTGGCGAACTGAGCGTCGGACACACTAGGGGCGAACAGGCCCACAGAGCGTGTTGGCATTGCCGATACATGCCAATGCCGTTACACGCGCTGGGGCCTGCTCGCTAGAGTGCGGGGTGGCTAATCCATCTCGCCGCGCCTCCCATCATCTCGGATTTCTACCGCCCTTTTTCTGTGACCGCTCGTTGGGGGACTCTGTCGTATCGCGCCCCTTTGTCTTTTGCTGCTTGCCGTCGCCCGGGGATGATTTCGTGGCGGTGGATTCTTGCGCCTTCGCTTCCGGATTGGAATTGTCGGGCGCAGGCTTCGGAACATCTGCATTCTTCCCCGCGGGACCGGGCTCCTTGTCGACCGGCTGCGGAATGTCCGGCGCTGCCGGCGCGGACTTGGCGCCTTTCGCGGTGATTGGCGACTCGCGGAGCTGCTTCCTGATCGGGCGTGCCCGCTCCTCACTCCTCGCGGCATCGGGCGATGTCACCGGCTCCACGGCAGTTTGTTTTGCCGGCGCTTGGGGTTGATTCGCCTGGCGAGCAGGTCTCCGATCTTCTTTCGCTGACGCCGGCTGCTCAACGCGCACCGAGCCTTTGCCCGAATCCGTCACCGCGTTCGAGGGCCTCTTGCTTTGGGCGCGTTCCGTCTGGATCCGCCCACCGTCTCGCGTCGCCG
>VFKU01000640.1 GCA_009885415.1 Rhodothermota bacterium | reverse complement strand
GTGTACGGCTTGAGCCCCGCATCCTCGTCGGGCGTCTGCGCCAACAGCCCGCAGATCGCAAGTATCACGGCGATTCCCATGCCGCCGAGTATAATGCCGTCGCGCGCCGAGGAACCACTTCGCGTGCGCAGGGATTAAGACCGCTGGAGGGGGCCTCGACGTGGTCGATTGGACCGTACTGATCCTGCCGCTCACCATCGCGGCCTTTGCGATCGGTGTGGTCGTCGTGTTGACGCCCTACATCGTCAAGTCCAAAGTCACGCAAGTGATCGACGTCCCCTGCAGCGTCTGCCAGCGCCGCCTCAGCGCCGTCGTGCGCGACTTGACCCGGCTCGATCCGGCCGATACCGGCTTCGTCGTGCGTGAACGCCCCGGCGTCTACGGACGCCCGCTCGCGGAGTTGCGCTGCCCCTCGTGCCGCGCTTCGCACGTCTACGCCATCGATCGCGCGCCGCCCGAATTCGTCGTGACCAACGCCATCAGCGCGACCGCGCGGCTCAATACCTGCGCGCAATGCCGAGCGCCGCTGCGCAAACCCGCCTGGCCCCGCGGCACCTTCGACGGGAAACTCGCCGAAGTACCCAAGCTCGACCCGAAGCACGGCTTGGTCTGCGGCCGGTGCGCGGCAGTCGTCTGCGTAGAATGCTGCCAGGAAGCCAGCCGAGGCCGCACCGCGGAAAACACCCTGCGCTGCCCACGCTGCTTTCGCACACCCATCGAAAAGTTTCACCATTTTTAGAAAGCCGACTATGACGCAAACACACGGACACGTAATCCCTGAAAAACCCTCCCCTCTTGTCATTCTGAGTTCCGCACCGGCTCTCGCCGGAGTTTGTGTGAAGAAATCGCGGCTCTTTGGTGGCATCGGCTTCCAGCCGATGCAGCACGCGCTCACGGTGCCATGCACAAAAAATAGAATCTTCGGGGCGCGCGTGCATGGGCTGGAAGCCCATGCCACCAAAGAGCTCACCTCCTTTTTGGATCGTCTTAGCAGCGGCAGCGAAGAATCTCCCCGTCCACCCGCGACAGAATTTCCGTTCACATGCTGGCGCACCCGCGCACGCCGCCTCGCGGCATCCGCCTCCCTCGCCGCCGCCACGATGCTCGGCCTGGCCTGCGCGACCACCGCCGACACCGGCGACACGGACAGCGCACCCACCGCGCAACCGCTCCGCCTGGCGAAATCGCGCGACCGCGAACCAAAAATCGAGTTCACCGCCCCCCGCACCTCGCTCGCACTCGTCCTGCGCGAACTCAGCACGAAAACTCGGCGCAGCATCGTCCTCATGAACGGCGTCGAGCTCACCACCACCGTTGGGCCCTACGACTCGAAAAAATTCTCCGCGCGGCACTGGATCGATCGCATCGCGGAAGACGCCGGCATCCGCATCGAACACGCGTCCGGCTACGACTTCTTCTATCCCGCCGGCTACGAGGTCCTCAACAGCGGATCCATCGCGCCCCGCCTCGATCCGGCGCTCGCCGCCCGCCGCACATCGCTTCACTTCGATGTGGACACTCCCCTCTACTCCGCGCTCGCGCTCCTCAGCCACTCGCTGCGCACCACGATCGTTGCGGACAACATCGTGGCCGACGCGCGCTGTGGCGAGGTCCATCTCTACGACGTCACCCTGGCCGACGCGCTCGACGCCTTGCTCCGCTCCGCCCGCATCGCCGATCGCGCCTACGAAGTAAAAGGCGGCGCGGACAGCGTATTCCTCTACTCCCCGGGACGCCCCCTCCGCGAAAAAACACTCGTCGAAGTAGCGGACGAAGTCCGCCCCGAATGGCTCGATCGCCGCGTGACCCTCTACCTGCCCGCCGCGCCCGCCGAGCCCGCGCACCTTCGCGGCTATGCCAGCGCCGTCCCCCTTGGCGACTGCCTCGCCGAACTCAGCCGCCAGACCGGCCTGCGCGTCGAAGCCGATCCCCGCATGAACGCGCTACCAGTGAATCCCTCGGTGATGGTCGACGTCCCAATCCAAACCGCGCTCGACCTCATCATCAACCAGTGGCCGCTGCCCCACTTCGGCTACCGCGCAAACGCAGACACCGTCCGCTTCGTCTATCTCGGCCCACCCATCGAAAAATAGTTCCGCTCCGAAAATATCCCCGACCCGTCATTGCGAGGAGGCCGTGATAGGCGCTCTCTTCCGCTCCGCGCGAAAATCTTCCCTTTCACGGCCGACGAAGCAATCTCATCCACCCAATGCCCCACCCTTACAAATACGAGAACTTCCAGTTAATCTCCAAGTTCTCCGACTTGTATATCTCCGGCACATCAAAAGGAAAAGGCCCGAAAGGCCCCGCACGCTCGACCGCATCCCGGCACAGCACCGAGTACGTCAGCGAGTCGCCCGGATCGAGAATACTCACCGACTCGATCGTCCCGTCCGGCCGGATCACGCAACGGATCGTCGCCGCGGTGCGCGAGACCCCCGAGTAACGCAAGTGCAACGCGGTGCGCCATTCGCGCTCGACTCGATTGCGGACCTTGATCATGTACTCGCCCAGCACATGCTTGTTCGCCTCGAAACTCGTGAAGCCCGACTGCTCCGCGCCGCCCCCCTCGCGCCCCTTCTCCGCGCGAAGCTCCTGCACTGGAACCTGCGGCGCTGATGGCGGCGAAGGCGGTGCCGCGGCCACCTGAAATCGCTCGGGCTGGGGTTCCCTCTTCGCGGCCGCCTCCGCAACCGGCTTCGACACCGGCCCTTCAGCGGCTTTCACCGCGGGCGCGACGACAACGCCCGCGTCCTTCTTCACCGGCATTTCTGTCGTCGATGGTTTTTCTTGCGCCGGCGATTCGGGCGCGGGAGCAACAGCATCGGCCTCCGCAGATTTTTCCGCGGCGGCGGGGTCAATCGGAGCGGCAACGCCCGGCTCAGGCGCCGGGGGCGACGCCGGAGGGGGCGGCGTGCCCAACTGGTCGAACTCGTCCACTTCCTTGGCCGCTGCCCGCGACGGATCGCCCTTCAGGTCAGACAGGTCCTGCGCCTGGCTCGCCTGGCTCGAAATCAGGTCCGTCTCCTTGACCGGGCCCTCCGCGATCGCACCGGAATCCACCAGGCGCTTGGCCGGCTCCGGCCGCGGCGGTTCAGGCGCCAAGCGGCGCAAATCCACAAACACCGGCCGCTCAACCGGCGCCAACACCGCCACCGCCTCGATCCGGCGCAAAACACGCGGCATCAGCGCCAGCGCCGTGGTAACGACGCCGCACGACACCGCAAGCGCAAGCGAAATCCGGCCGGGGTAGCTCATGACAATAGATTATATCCCGGCGCAGGTCGAAGATGTTATCGCGCGACAGGCTTGTCAGCGAGGATGCGCCTCGCTATAATCCCGAATTCAAGCGCTGCCGTCCGTGAACGGGGGACCCCAGAAGAGCTGCATTCAGCCGGGGAATTGTGATGCGCCAACGAGCCAGCATGATAACGGCCATGGAAGGAATCACCCGGCCGGTATTTCAGATCGCCCGCGAGCTTTCGCTCAACAGCCGCTCCGGCCTCACTGCGCGCTTTCTCTCGAAAAAGCTCGAACTCCCCCAAGAAGAAATCGAGTACCTCGTCGACGTCAACCACAAACTCCTCTACACCGACATCACAAAAATAAAATTGCCCGCCGAGGGCATGAACGCCATCAACCGCATCACCGAAGGCCTCGAAAATCGCGGCGACGTTCCGTCGCTGTTCCAAAAGGTCAAAGACCTCAACGTCCACGACTTCCGCGTGCTCGAAGAGCACCTCGGCCTCGATGCGCCCGGCACCAAGAAGGGCGTCGCCGAATTCATCCTCGATAATTACTACCGCCACCCGGACTCTGTCGTCGAATACGTCGCCCGCCAAAACTTCTCGCCGCTCGCGCGCGAAGTCTTTGACATCGTCTGGCAATCGCGCGAGGGCGTGCTGCCCGCCGCAAAAATCCGCGCGGCCCACGGTGGGCCCGAGTTCGACGTCGAGCAGGCCCTCTGGGAACTCTTCCGCGGCATGGCCCTTGTCGAGATGTTCCGCTTCGACGCCGAAGAACGCCTCGTGCGCGTCGTCGGCGTGCTCTCCGAAATCCGCCACTGGCGCGAAGGCCAGTCGCAGCGAGGAAAAAAACGCGGCCAACTCAAACCCCAACGCGGCGCGCTCGGCGAGGTCCAGTCGCGCCAGGTCTCCATGACCGATCGCATCTGCCAACTCGTCGCCGCCCTCGCCGCCAAGCCCGCCAAACTTCGCGGGGACGGCGAACTCTTCCGCGAAGACCTCCGCCGCCTCACCGAGATCGTGGACGAATACGCCGAGCCCTCGTTGACGACTTGCCTCTGGGCCGCCGAAGGCGTCGGCTGGCTCGGCCGCGTCGACAACGACCTGCGCGCGGGTGAAATCCGCGCGCTCATCGAAGTCGATCACTTCGAGCGCCACCGCATCCTCTTCGAGTGGTTCACCTCCCGCGCCGACGAAGGCGTGACGCGCCGCGCGCTGGCCGAATCGCTCGACGCGATGAAGCCCGGCACCTGGTACAGCACGATGGACTTCATCGAATTCGCCCTCGCCATGCGCGAAGAACAAGAGCGCCACGTCCTGCGGCCCCAAGGCGGCCACTACGCCTACGTCAGCCCCGGCTCGGCCTCCAATTCCGACAAACTCCTCGCGCGCGCCCTCGACGAGACCATGTTCTGGTTCGGCGCGGTCGAAAAATGCACCGACGGCACCAACACCTATTTCCGCGTGACCGACCTCGGCCACTCCCTCATATCCGGCAACAAAGACGAGCACGTCGCCGATCGCTTCGGCAAGCCCGGCCGCCAGATCGTCGTCCAGCCCAACTTCGACATCGTCGTCCCCACGCAAGACATGGACCCGCTCCTCACCGTCCCGCTCGACCAATTCGCCGTCCGCCAGAGCAGCGGCAAGGCCTCCGTCTACCTCCTCAACAAAGAGTCCTTCACCCAAGGCCTCCAAGAAGGCCACGACGCCGACGCCTTCGTACAATTCCTAATCGCCCACAACCGAGGCGGCGTCCTCCCGCCCAACGTAATGACCACCCTCGACGACTGGCGCGGAGGCCTCCGCCGCGTGAGACTAAAAACCATCTACGTAGTAGAAGCCGACGACCCCCTAGTCATGGCCGACTTGCAGCACCGCAGAAAATTCAAACGCTTCTTCCAACCCCTCGACCCGCACACGACGGTCACCTACCAAAAAATCTCCCGCGCCGAACTCGCCAAAGTTCTCGAGAAAGACGGCTTCATCGTCGAGTAATCTTTGGACTGCGGCAGCGATAGCTGCCGCTTTACCAAGCCCAGCAAAGCTGGGCGGCGTCACACCCAAGCCCCGCCCTCCGCGCACTCAGGCAGCGTTTTTCTATACTATCCTTGCAATCTCCGGGGGAACCTTCGTGGACCAAAGCGGGCCCATTCTGCAATTTCCGATTCCAAGCACGCTCACCATCGCCCTCCTGGCCGGTGGACTCCTCCTGTTCTTCGGCGGCGCGGCGGCGATTGAGTGGAGCCGGCGGCGGGAACGTTCGCGACGGCGCTTGTTGCGGGAGTGGGAGTCGGTGCATGACGTGCTTCAGGAGTGCGGGCTCTCGGGTGAAGACGCGGCACTGCTGGAAGAATGGCTCGGGTATCATGCGGCGCGTGCACCGCTGCGCGCAGTGACCACACGCGAAGGTTTCGAGGCGCTGGTCGCGGCGGGAATGGAGCGGGCGCGCAGGGCTCAAGCGAAATCTAAGCGGAGAGACGCCGCTTCCACTTTGGTCGACGACTTGGGAGTGCGGCTACGCGCACTCCGTGCCCAACTCGGCCTCGATCACATCCCCGCTGGGTCGAGCATGAACTCAACGCGCGATCTCAGCGACGGCCAGTGGATGTCGATCGCGCGCGGCAATGTGAACCCGCCGCAGTGGTTCCGCGTCATGATCGAAAACGTGAACGAGGCCTTCTTCTACGTCGCCTACAAGGACGGCCCGCCCTCGACTGCCCCCGCGCTCCCCGTCGGCGCTCCCGTGCGCTGTGCGCTGTGGCGCGGCGAGGACGCGCGCTACACTTTCGACACCGTCGTCGCCGCGCACACCGGGATCCCTCCAGCCTGGACGTTGAAACACACCGCCGCGCTCCGCCGTACCCAGACCCGCGCGCATTTCCGCGTCCGCCACGACCAGGCCGTTGTCGCCGACGTGCTGAACGCGCCTCTCGATCCGCGCGACCCCGCCGACCTCGCCACGCGACCCGCCGTCACCAAACTCTCCGGGCGCATCACCAGCCTGAGCGCCGGCGGCTGCGCGATGGTGTTCAACCAGTCCGTCACGCGCCACGTCCTCCTGCGCTTCACGCTCGATGTCCCCGGCGCCAGCCCAACCCAAGTCCTCGTCGAAATCGTCGCCACCGCCCACATCTCCGGCGGCCGCCACCTGGTGCGCGGCAAGTTCCTTGGACTCCCGCAAGACGCGCAAGATACAATCGCGCGCCACGTCCACCACAAACAGCAACCGCGGCACGGCACAGCGCCGAGCAAGGGCCACACCACGTGAATTTCTACCGCGAGGCGGCCAAGGCCCTGCGCCAGAATATCCAGCCGGTCGCGTTCTTCGTCGCGATCGGATTCCTCCTCAGCGGCGCCGACTCCGCCATCCGCCTCTTCGTCCTTCAACCCGCCGCGGATTCTCCCGACCGCACCCTCGGCCTCGCCCTCGTCGGCTGGCAGATTTGCTACGCCGCGATCGCCGCCGCCGCACAAACGATCTTCTTCGCGCGCATCGGCCGCGAAATGGACAAACCCCTCTGGCACGTGCTCACCGATCGCGACGCCTTCGAGCGCTTCTACCGCCTCTGGCTCCTCCTCGCCCTGCTCACCATGGTCTACGTGCAGACCCTCGGCGCGCTGCTCTCCTCCGACGCCGACGCGGGGACCGTCGTGCTTTTCCTCGCCAGCGTTTTCACCCTGGCCACCCTCGCCACCGTCTTCGGCGCGAACGTCATGTTTTACGGCGGCGCCGGACGCCAGGAAGTCCGCGAAGCCTTCTCGACCCTGGGCCGCCACGTCGCCGTCATCGTCGCGATCTGCCTCTTCGGCATCCTCGTCGGCCTCCTCCTGCACGACCTGAGTGTCTCCTCCGCGGAACTCGGAAGGGCACCCGGCCACGCCGCCGCGTGGTACCAAACAGCAGGCGCGCTCGCGCTCGGAATGCTCGCCGGGGCCCTCGACTCCCTCGCCAGTTGCTTCATCTTCGCCTACGCCTGGATCCTCTGCATCTTCGATCGCGACCACTACGAGCACCCCGCCGACGATTTCGATTTCTGATATTCTCGCCGCGCCATGCCCCAGCCCTCGTCTCATACCGTCGAGTTTCCTTACGGCGCCGGCCAAATCTCCGCGCAATTGAGCGGCATCGAGTGGCTCGGCTCGCTCGATGTTAAACCGGCCGCTCCAGTCAAAGACCCCGCGCGCGCCATTCAGTTGGCGCTCCGCAATCCGATCGGAATCCACAGCCCGCTCAAGAACAACTCCGGCGAGTCCTGGCTGATTCTCGTCTCCGATTCCTTCCGCCAGACCCGCGCGGACCTCATGCTGCCTGTGCTCTTGCAGGAACTGCGAGACCTGGGCGTCGGCGATCAGCACGTCTCTATTCTCTTCTCCACCGGCGTCCATCGGCCGCCGACCCTCGACGAGCAAAAAAAGATTCTCGGAGAGGAAGTCTTCGCCCGGCTCTCCGGCCGCATTCACTGCCACGACGCCTACGACGCGACGGCCTGCACCAGAGTCGGCGTGACTTCGAAGGGCACGCCCGTCGAGATCAACCGCCGCGTGCTCGAAGCGAATCACGTCATCGCGACCGGCACTGTCGTCCTGCATTATTTCGGCGGATTCGGCGGCGGGCGCAAGTCGATCGTGCCCGGCGTCGCCTCCGCCGCGACGATCGCCGCGAACCACTCGCTCAATCTCCACCCCACCGAAGACCGCCTCGATCCCGCCGTGCAAATCGCGCGGCTCGACGGTAACCCTGTCGCTGAAGACATGTTCGAGGCCGCCTCCTTCGTGCCCGTCGAGTTCATCGTCAACACCGTGCTCACGCGCGACAGCGAAATCGCGGCGGTGTTCTGCGGCGAGCTCGAACTCGCCCACCGCAAAGCCTGCGACTTCGCGCGAGAGATGTATGCCGTCCCGATAGCGCAGCGCGCCGACCTCGTGATCGCCGCCTCGCCCCACACCCGCAACTTCGTCCAGACGCACAAGTCGCTCTACAACGCCTACCAGGCGATGCGCCCCGGCGGCCGCATCGTGCTTGCGGCGCCGTGCCCCGAAGGACTCGGCAGCGAACGCTTCGCGCGCTGGCTGGCGCTCGGCGATCGTGCGCAGGTCATCGCCGAGCTCCGTAAGAACAGCGAGATCAACGGACAGACCGCGCTCTCGACCCTCGAAAAGGCGCCGTCCACCCTCTTCGTCACCGAACTGAGCGACGCCGAGGTCGCCAGCCTCGGCGG
>VFKU01000763.1 GCA_009885415.1 Rhodothermota bacterium | reverse complement strand
TGGGGTGACTGGTTCAGGTAACGCGGTGCCTGAACTGGCGGGGTGAAACCCCGATTGAAAAATTGGTTGCGCGAGTAGGATTTGAACCTACGACCTTTGGGTTATGAGCCCAACGAGCTACCAGGCTGCTCCACCCCGCGACAGTTTTGCGCGTGGTGCAAGGTGGCACCACGAAGGGGAAGTTTAACAAATGACCAGGGCCGATTCAAGGCCGGACGCGCAGGTCTCAATGGCGGCGGTCGAGGTGGAGGCCGCCGGTCTCTTGAGGGATGCTGCGGCGAATGCGTGAGAGGGTGTCGAGGAGTTCTTGGGCGGAGACCAGCGCGCCGTCGGTTTTGGCGGTTGAACAGATGACGAGGTCGAGGAAGTCGCTTGAGGTGTCCGCGCCGGTCTCGGGTGCGGGATAGCCGAGGGTCTCGAGCAGCGAGGCGTGGTGCTTGCGCCAGCCCTTGAGGAGTCTGGCGCCGAAATCGGCGACCTCGCCGGGTTGCATGAGGCACAGGAAGAAGCCGCCGCCCATGTGTCCGCTGAAGAATGTGGCTTGGTCCTCGCCATCGCCCGTGGCGGTGATCGCGCGGGCGAGGTGGCGCAGGGTCTTGTCGCGCGCGGCGGCGGCTTTTTCCTGGGTCAGGCGGCGTAGGCCGAGCAGTTCGACATAAAGCAGCGCGAACGCGTCGCGCCGCGTGAGCCGAAGCTGGATGCGGCGGCGAGTTTCTTCGTTGTCGGGGAGTCCGGTGACAGCATCAACATAGGCTTCACCCTGGGCGGCGGCGAGCAAGCTGCCGACGCGTTGTGTGAGTTGCGAGAGATCCACGGGCTTCGGAAGGAAGTCGTCGGCGCCTTGCGCGAGCGCGTGTTTGATTTCCTCGGGATTGCTCATCGAGGAAAGGAAGATGATGGGAAGGTGGAAAAGTTCCGACGCGCGGCGCACGCGGCGGCAGATTTCGAAGCCCGACACATCGGCCAGCATCGGGTCGAGCACGATGAGGTCGAGCGCTTCGTTCTCGATGATCCCGAGCGCTTCTTTTCCGCGGCTGCGCACGGCGCAGGTGTGGCCCGCCTGGGTGAGGCTCTGGGCCACGCGCGCCGCAGCGTCTTTGTCTTTGTCTACAATAAGAATCTTGGCCATTCGTCTATCTCGTCGTTGCCGATCTTGCCGCGGGCGGCGGGAGGAACCAGCGGCGCGCTGGGTGGACGAGGAGGGACTTAACCCTCAAGCCCTTGCGGGCAACGGATTTTAAGTCCGTCGTGTATGCCATTCCACCACTCGTCCGGTCGACGGCGGTGTGGGAGGGGGGAGTTGGAGGCGGCACCCGGACTTGAACCGGGAATACACAGCTTTGCAGGCTGCTGCCTTACCATTTGGCTATGCCGCCCTAAAGACGATCTCCCGATTCTAGCCCACGCCGCCCCAGTTCTTCAACGCCTCCCGTGCCCGCGCCTCGTCACTCCTGCCTCGATGCGACAGATCGGCCGGTGGCCGACACGTCCACACCAAGTTCCATCCCGCTGTCATTCTACATGTTTCCGTAATATCCGCAACAGGCTCGAAGCGCAGCGCGAAATAGCCTAAAATACTCCCTCTGTTCACGGTCGCCGCCTGGCGCCTCTGGACGGCGGAGCATCGGATGAGCACGGATTACGACATTATCGTGGTGGGCGCGGGTCATGCCGGCGTCGAGGCGGCGCTGGCCGCTGCGCGCATGGGCAAGCGCACCCTGCTGGCCACGATGCAGCTCGACGCGCTCGCCAAGATGCCGTGCAATCCTGCCATCGGGGGCATCGCCAAGGGGCAGCTCGTGCGCGAGATTGACGCGCTCGGCGGCGAGATGGGCCGCTGCACGGATCGCACGGGCATCCAATTCAAGATGCTGAACCGCTCGAAGGGCCCCGCCGTGCACTCGCCGCGCGCGCAGGCCGATCGCCATGCCTATGCGCAGGACATGAAATTCGTCTGCGACATGCAGCCCCGTCTCGATCTCAAGCAGGTGATGGTGGACGACCTGATCGTGCGCGACGGCGTCGTGCATGGTATCCGCACCGCGGTCGGGCACGAAATCCACGCGCGCGCGGTCATCGTCTGCTCGGGTACCTTTCTCGGCGGCAAGCTGCATTTCGGCATGACGCAGATCGAGGGCGGGCGAGGCGGCGAGATGTCGTCGAAGGCGCTCTCCGGCACCTACCGCGCGCTCGGCTTTCAGATCGGCCGCATGAAGACCGGCACGGTCCCGCGCATCCACCGCCGCAGCATCGACACGAGCGTCATGACGCCGCAGTTGGGCGATGACGATCCCCGGCCTTTTTCCTTCTCGACGCCGCGCGAGGCCTTTCGCCCGAAGAACGAATTGTGCTGGCTCGTGTACACCAACGAGCGCACGCACGAGGTCATCCGGCGCAATCTCGACAAGTCGCCGCTCTACTCCGGCGTGATCACCGGCATTGGCCCGCGCTATTGCCCAAGCATCGAAGACAAGGTCATGCGATTTGCCGATCGCACCGAGCACCGCGTGTTCCTCGAACCCGAGGGGCTCACGACCACCGAGGTCTACGTGAACGGACTCTCGACGAGTCTGCCCGAGGAAGTCCAGCTCGAATACCTCCACACAATCCCCGGCCTCGAACAAGCCGAGATCGTGCGGCCGGGCTACGCGGTCGAATATGACTTCATCCCGCCGACGCAGCTCAAGCCGACGCTCGAGACGAAGCTCGTTCGCGGCCTGTATCACGCGGGGCAGGTGAACGGGACCTCCGGCTACGAGGAGGCCGCCGCGCAGGGCCTCTATGTCGCGCTGAATGCCGTGCGCCAGCTCGACGGCGAACCGCCGCTTTTCATCTCGCGTAGCGAGGGCTACCTCGGCGTGCTCGTCGACGACCTCGTCACGCGCGGCGTCATCGAGCCGTACCGCCTCTTCACTTCGCGCGCCGAGTATCGCCTTCTCCTGCGAAACGACAACGCCGATATCCGCCTCGCGAAATACGGCATCGCCGACGAGACCTTCAAGCGGAGTGTGCGAGAGAAAGAGATTGCCGCCGAGGCAGAGATTCGACGCCTTGAAAACGAAATTATAATGCCTTCAGAGGAAGTGAATCGCGTTCTCGCCGATCGTGGACTCGATCGTATCGTGGAGCGCCAGCCAGCCTCGCAGCTCTTGCGTCGTCCACAAGCCAACGTGCGCGACGTCTGGGCGCTCACGCCGCCACCCATACCCCTGTCCTCCGAGGCCGCCGAGCAAGTCGAGATCCAAGTGAAGTACAGCGGCTACATCGGACGCCAACAACGCGACCAGGAAAAATTCGAGCGCGCCGAACGTCTGCCGCTCCCCGACGATCTCGACTACACCTCCGTCCCCGGCCTCCCCGCCGAAAGCAAACAACGCCTGGCCGAAATCCGCCCCGCTAATTTCGGCCAGGCCACCCGCGTCCCCGGCGTGCGCGCCGGGGACGTCGCGATCTTGCACATATATATGGAGAAGCTCCGGCGGCAGCGGATGGATTCCGAGCACGCCGCGTCCTAATCGCCAGAATCGCCAGGGGTTTGACAAGCCTTCCGCTCCTTTGCTGCAATGTTCATCCGCCGTATGCGGCTCTTTGCCGCGCAGGACGTGCGCGTGGAGTCGTTGTGTGGGTGAAGACCGCCGTGACCTGTGGGACCTCTTGACCCTCGCGTTCTGGTTCGCTTTTTTCGCGATCGGCCTTGCGCCCGAGTTGTTCTTCTCCGCGATTCGCGCCGCCGCCGCCGTCGCGCCCTATACCGCCCTTGTGAATTCCTCGGCGGTCATCACGGTCGGTTTCTCCGTGTATCTCGCGCTCTTTGCCTATCGCCGGTGTCGCGCCGCGGAGCTGACGCCCTATCTCGCGCAAGGTAAGGCGCTCGAGGTCGCGCTCGTGGCGCTGGTGGCCTTCCTGGAATTGCCCGCGATGAGCACGACCTTCCACGTCCGGCGGACCTTGCTCGCGTTGCTGCTCGATTTGGATACGCTTCACGATGTGTACTTGCTGGGCGTGATCGTGTTCGTCAGCGCGAGCAAAGTGCTGGCTTGGGTCTATCTCTTCTCGCTCGTCGTGCGCTACCACGCCTTCGGAAATCGTGCCGTGTTCACCCTCGTCCCCTCGATGTTCCCCAGCATGAACCGCCCGGAGCACGCCTCGCCGGCGGCCTCGGTGCACACGGAGGCGCCCGGCGCGCTCACGCCGCCGCAAGTCGTCGATGCGGACGCTCCGGTCGATGCGGGCCGCGGCGTTCCGGGGAAGTAGCCCGCGATGAAAGCCGAGATCCTGATGATCGGCACCGAGTTGCTGCTCGGGCAGATCGAAGACACCAACGCCACGCTCATGGCGCGCGTGCTCATGGACAACGGCATCAACCTCTTCCAGAAGACAACCGTGGGCGACAACACCGAACGCATCCAAGAAGCGCTTCGCGCGGCCCTCAGCCGCTCCGACGTGGTGCTCTGCTCCGGCGGTCTCGGGCCGACCGAGGACGACATCACCCGCGAATGCGTCGCCGAAGTTCTGCAACGTCCCCTCGAATACCACGAGGACCTCTTCGCGCACATCGAGTCGCTCTTCCTGCGCTACCGGCTCAAGCTCACCGAAAACAACAAGCGCCAGGCCTTCGTGCCGCGCGGTGCGATCGTCGTCGAAAATCCAAACGGCACGGCGCCGGGCCTCATCGTGGACGACCCGAAAGGCATCGTCGCCTGCATGCCGGGCGTCCCCAAAGAATTGGAGCCGATGCTCTGCGATCGCATCGTTCCCTGGCTCAAGCAACGCTTCGGCATAAACGAAGTGATCCACTACCGCGTGTTGAAAGTCTGCGGCATCGGCGAGTCGCACGTCGACCAGATCATCGGCGACTTAATTCTCCACAGCCAGAACCCCACCGTCGGCGTCCTCGCCAGCCCGGCCTTCGTCCGCATTCGCATTGCCGCCAAGGCCGCCACCCGCGAAGAGGCCGACGCCCTCATCGACCCCGTCGACGCCGA
>VFKU01000431.1 GCA_009885415.1 Rhodothermota bacterium | reverse complement strand
TCGGGGTCGATATAATCAGGATCTCGCGAATGCCAGCGAGCATCAGGACCCCTAGCGGATAATAGATCATCGGCTTGTCGTACACCGGCAGCAACTGCTTGCTCACCACCCGCGTCAACGGATGCAAGCGAGTCCCCGCCCCGCCAGACAGAATAATGCCCTTCATGCCGATTGATGGATTCCGTGGTTAATCAAGAAAACTGCAATGTCAGAATTATGCCAGACATCGCGTGAATTCTGCCAGAATCGGGCTCCGACTGAAGCGCGGCAGAGAGAATTTGTCGCTGTTCGGCCGTGCCGGAATGCTACCATCATCGCCACCAAGTCCCAGGAGCGGAAAAGTCCCGGTCGGCACGGCGGCGGTCGCGTGGGAAGACACCATCGGGCGGCGAAGGGCCAGGGGCTGACGCCCCTGTTTTTAGTGGGAGCAACATGGCGGACCAGGAAATACTGCAAGGGTGGTTCGACAAAATCGAGCGCGATCTCGCTTCGCTGTACGAATGTTTCGGTGAAGTGTTGCGCAGCATCGGCCAAACCGATCTCGCCCGGGCGCTCGAATGCTTGCGGTCCGGCGATACACATGAAGCGCCGGCTGCTCCGGAGGCCATCCGCTCCGAATTGCAAATGCTCGCCATAGCGTTTCACCTGTTGAACATCGTCGAAGAAAATGCCGCCGCCCAGGCCCGCCGCGAACGCGAAGATCGCCTCGGCTTGCTCTCCGAGCCCGGGATGTGGGGAAGCTGTCTGCGGCAACTGCTCGCGGCCGGCCTCTCCCAACACGACATCATCGAAACGCTCGAGCGGGTCCACCTTGAAGTGGTGTTGACCGCCCACCCGACCGAAGCCAAGCGGCCCGTGGTACTGCGCCAGCATCGCGAACTCTTCGATGAGTTCGCGGCGCTCGAATCGCCCGGCTGCACCCGCCAGGAACGCGCCATGTACCGGGACCGGATCAAAGCGATTCTCGAGCGGCTCTGGCGTACCGGCGAGATTTTCTTGCAGAAGCCGGACGTCTCGTCCGAGCTCGAACACATCACGGACCACCTGAGCGAGGTGTTCCCACATGCCGTGCAGCTCACGCATCGGCGGCTCGAAGACGCGTGGCGTGAAGCCGGGCTCGACCTGAGCGTCCTGCGCGGCGCGCGCCCGATCCCGGCCGTCACCTTCGGCAATTGGGTGGGCGGGGACCGCGACGGACACCCGCTCGTCACGGCGGAAGTGACGGGGCGGACGCTCGCGCGCCTTCGATCGATCGCGCTCGAGACTCTGCACGCCCGCATCGACCAACTCTTGCGAAATCTGACGCTGTCGGACCTGTTCCAGGCCCCGCCCGCGGGCTTGCTCGCCGCGATCGTTCAGGAGCGGGCCCGGCTCGAGGCCGCGGGAATCCCCGCGCCGCGTTCGCATTTGTACGAGCCATGGCGCGATTTCATGGCCATCATGAAAACCCGTTTGACGGCTACGGAAACAGGAACGGCCGGCGCCTATGCAGCGCCCGGCGAATTGCGGAGCGACTTTGAGATGCTCGACGCAATGTTGCGCGAGGCCGGCGCGGAACGGCTGGCCGACGCGGAGATTCGTCCCGCGCTCATCCATCTAGACACTTTTGGGTTTCACATGGCCGCCGTCGACGTGCGCCAGAACAGCGAGTATTACGCCCGCGCGGTCGCCCAACTTCTGCGCGCGGCCGGCGCGAGGGACTGGGATTATTCGTCCTGGGACTTCGCGAAGCGGCGGAAGTTTCTCGCCGATGAACTAAAGACGCCGCGGCCCTTCGCGCCAAAAGGCGCGACGCTTGGAGAAGAGGCGCAGGCGACGATCGCGTGCTTTGAGACGATCGCCGCGCATCTCCGCAGGCACGGCGCCGCCGGAATTGGATCGTTCATCGTCAGCATGACGCGGGACGTGAGCGATCTCTTGCTCGTATACGTGTTTTGCCGGGAGGTGGGCCTGCTCGATCAGGACGGCGATCGCCTTCGCTGCTTGGTTCCGGTCGTGCCGCTCTTTGAAACCCTGGACGACCTCGCGCACGCGACGGACATCCTGCGCGAATTTCTCCAGCATCCGATCACCGCCGCGCGCGTTACGGCGGCCGACGGCCTTCGCCCCACGCAGCAGGTCATGGTGGGCTACAGCGACAGCAACAAGGACGGCGGCATATTCGCCAGCCAATGGGCGCTCAGCCGCGCACAGCGCGCGCTTTCGTCCGTCGGGAAATACTGCGGTTTCGACCTCGTCTTCTTCCACGGCCGCGGCGGCACCTTCAGCCGAGGCGCTGGGCCGACACACCGCTTCCTCGGTTCACTCCCCTCCGGCACGCTCGAAGGAAGCATCCGCGTGACCGAACAGGGCGAGGTCATCGCGCAAAAATACGGAAACCTGCCCACAGCCGTTTTCAATCTGGAACTAAGCGTCGCGGGCGTCGCCCTGGCGACCGCGCAACACGAGCGGGCGCGCGGCGACGACCCCCGGCTCGTGGCGCTGTGCGAGCGGCTCAGCCGAACCAGCCGCGATGCCTACGCGGCCCTGCTCGCCACGCCCGGGTTCTTCGATTTCTGGGCCGGGGCGACCCCCATTGACGTACTCGAACACAGCTTCATCGGCTCGCGTCCAGCACGGCGCTCTGGCGCACGGACCTTTCTCGATCTCCGTGCGATCCCCTGGGTGTTCAGTTGGACGCAGGCGCGCTTCTATCTTTCCGGCTGGTACGGCCTCGGGACCGCGCTCGAAACCTTGAAGACAGAAACGCCCGCCGAGTTCACCCTCCTACAATCCAGCGCGTCGGCGTTCCCCTTTCTTCCCTATGTCCTCCAGAATGCGGAGACAAGCCTCTCGTCCGCCAACCTGGACGTCATGCGGCAGTACGCCGCTTTGGTCGACGACCCCGAGGTCCGCGAGCGTGTGCTCGGGATCATCCGCGACGAATACGCGCGTACTGAGCGCATGCTCAGCGAATTCTTCGGCGGCAGCCGCGAATCGCGCCGCCCTCGCCTGATGAAGACGCTCACCTTGCGCGCGCACGGCCTCGCCCGGCTGCACGCGCACCAAATCCGCCTCGTCCGCGAGTGGCGCGAACTCGCCCGGGCAGACCGGAGCGCGGAGGCCGACGCGCTGTTTCCGAGTCTGTTGTTGTCGGTCAACGCCATCGCCAGCGCGGAGCGCACGACGGGCTGAACCGGAAATTACGCCAGCTACTGGCCCGGCGCACTCTCGTTGGCAAGTGCCTGCAGATTCAGTCGGCGAAGTTTGGGCGCTACGAACGCCGCCACCATCGCCGTGACGATCGAAACGCAGCCGCCCAAGACCACCGACGGCACCAGCCCCAAGTAGAACGCCGCGAAACCGGACTCGAAGGCGCCGAGCTCGTTCGACGT
>VFKU01000279.1 GCA_009885415.1 Rhodothermota bacterium | reverse complement strand
TTTATGCGGACTACCTCAATGTGCCGGAGGGCACCCTCGACATCGACGTCATCGGCAAACAGTGGATGTGGAAAGTGCAACACAGCAACGGCGTACGCGAAATCAACGACCTGCACATTCCCATCAACCAGCCCGTCCGTCTTGCGCTTACCTCGCAGGACGTGATTCACGATTATGCGATTCACGCCTTCCGCGTCAAGCAGGACGTCGTGCCGGGCCGCTTTACCTATCTCTGGTTCGAAGCGAACAAACTGGGGACCTACACGATTTTCTGCCAGCAGTATTGCGGCACCGAACACTCGCTCATGGCCGGCCACGTCACCGTGCTGACCCAGGAAGGTTATGCGGAGTGGCTCGCCGGCGGCCCCAAGAAGAGCCCCGTCGAAGCGGGCGAGTTCATTTTCCAGCAGCGCGGCTGCGTCACCTGCCACAGCGGCCTGAAAGACGCGCGCGGCCCGGATCTCAAGGGCGTCTTCGGCTCGACCGGAAAGATGGTCGATGGCGAAGAGGTGCTGAAAGACGAGAACTACCTGCAAGAATCCATCCTGTATTCGAGCAAGCGTGTCAGTGAAGGCTTTACGCCGCTGATGCCGGCCTTCGCTAACCAGTTGAACGCGGACGACGTGAACAACCTGATTGCGTACATCAAGTCACTCGGCGGCGAAGCAGCACCGGCGGACGGCGCAGCCGCCGCACCGGCACCACAGCAATAAGTCCGGACAGAGACGGGTCCGGGAACGACATAGACCATACACAGCGAGGCAGACGGCCATGGCAGTAGTCGCAGAACGCAGTACCTATGATTCGGTCGCCGAAGAGCGCAAGCCGAACTATCTCACGTGGAACCACTCGATAAAGTCCTGGCTGCTCACGCAGGACCACAAGCGGATCGCGGTGATGTACCTCGGTACGATCACCGTGTTCTTCCTGTTGGGCGGCCTCTTCGCGATGTTGTTCCGCATCGAATTGATGACCCCCAAGGGCGATCTTTTCGACGCTGACACCTACAATCGCCTCTTCACGCTTCACGGCGTGATCATGATCTTCTTCTTTCTGATTCCCTCGATTCCCGCCACGCTCGGGAATTTCTTTCTACCCATCATGATCGGCGCCAGGGATCTCGCGTTCCCCAAGGTCAATCTCCTCAGCTACTGGATCTACGTCGGCGCCGGCATCGCTGCGCTGCTCGCGTTGGGCGGCGGCGGGGTCGACACCGGCTGGACCTTTTACGCGCCCTTGAGCACACAATACGCCAATTCGATGGTGTTCTGGGCCGCGATGGCCGCCTTCCTCGTCGGATTTTCGTCCATCCTCACCGGGTTGAATTTCATCGCCACGACCCACAAAATGCGCGCACCGGGCCTCACCTGGTTCCGCCTGCCGCTCTTCGTTTGGGCGAACTACGCCACCGGCGTCATCATGATGCTCGGCACGCCCGTCATCGCCATTACGATCTTCCTGGTCGCGCTCGAACGCGTCTGGGGCGTCGGCATCTTCGACCCCAACCTCGGCGGCGACCCGGTGCTCTTCCAGCACATGTTCTGGTTCTACTCGCACCCCGCCGTGTACATCATGATCCTGCCCGGCTTCGGCGTCGTCAGCGAAGTGATCGCCTGCTTCTCGAAGAACCGGATTTTCGGCTACGAGCTCGTCGCCTTCTCGAGCCTGGCGATTGCCGTGCTCGGCTTCCTCGTCTGGGGCCACCACATGTTCGTCGCCGGCCAGAGCTATTACCTCGGCGT
>VFKU01000801.1 GCA_009885415.1 Rhodothermota bacterium | reverse complement strand
GCCGTAGAAGCGCGAATTGCTGTCGGCGCCGCTGCCCGCGGCGAACGGCACGATGATGCGGATCGGCTTGGCGGGATACGCCTGGGCGGCCGCGCCCATCGACCAGGCGAAGAGCGCGGCGCCTGCGAGCACCTGCAGAAGTCGCTTCGACATTGGCTCCTCCCTGGGCTTCCCGTTGCAACAGCGGAATTCTAGCCGCCGCAAGGCGCCGCACGATCTGTTTATTCTCCGGCTTCCCGGTCATGGCTTGACGGCGCACAATGGGGCATATGTCGTCTCGCGAGTCGCTATTGGTAAAAAATAAGGGAAGATATGCATTGATTCCACCCCCCCGTATCGGAGCCTCTCCATGATCGGCGAACCTGTTGCCCTGACCATCCGTCGCAACTTCGAGCGTCCCGCGGCGCAACTGCTGCGCGCCTATCGCGGCGCGCCTACCGGCTTCGTCACCGATGCGCACAACGGCCAGGGCTGCCTGGACTACCGCATCAAGCCGATCGACCCGTCGATGACGGTATGCGGGCCGGCGCTCACCTGCTACTGCTCGCCCACCGACAACCTGGCGGCAATGGCGGCGCTGGACTTCGCGAAGAAGGGCGATGTGATCGTCATCGCCGCAAGGAACGACCAGACCGCCGCGGTGATCGGCGACCGCTGGGCGATGTGGGCGAAAAAGGTCGGAGTGGCCGGCATCGTCTGCGACGGTCTGGTGCGCGACATCGTCGGCCTGCTCCAGGTCGGCATTCCGGTGTTCGCGCGTGGGCTCGCGCCCAATTCCGGCTTCAAGCACGGGCCCGGCGAGATCAACACGCGGGTCTCGTGCGGCGGCATCGCCGTCGACCCCGGCGACATCGTCGTCGGCGACCGCGACGGCGTGGTGGTGGTGCCGCGCGCCGACGCCGGTACGGTCGCCGCGCGCCTGGCCGAGGTGCGCAAGAAGGAGGTCGCGCTCGACGCCGCGGTGCGTCGCGCGAGCTCGATGCAGTTCTGGAACGAGGCCGAAACCCGGGCGCGCGGCGGCGTGCGCTACCTCGACTAGAGTGGGCTCGATGGCCTGGCTGGCGGCAACGGGCGGCGGCAGGCCTGCCGGGAGCGTGCGATGAGCTTCGAACGCGCGCTAAATGTGTTCGACCTCGAGCGGATGGCCAAGCGCCGCCTGCCTGCGGGAGTGTTCGGCTTCATTTCCGGCGGCGCGCAGGACGACCGCACGCGCGACAACAACCGCGCGGCGCTCGATCGCCTGCGCTTCAAGCCGCGCGGCCTGGTCGACATCGCCGGGCGCGGCCAGGACGTGACCGTGTTCGGCCATCGTTTCGCCAGCCCGTTTGGCATCGCACCGATGGGAATTGCCGGTATCGCGCGCTTCGAGGCCGACATCGCAATGGCGCGGGCGGCCGCGCGCATGAACGTGCCGTACGTGCTGTCGAACATGTCGACGGTGCCGATGGAGGCGGTGGCGCGGTCGTGCGACAGCGTCAAGTGGTTGCAGGCGTACCTGCCGGCCGACCGGGAACGCGCCGTCCGCTTCGTGGCGCGGGCGGCCGCCGCCGGATTCCAGGCGCTGCTGGTCACCATTGATGTGCCGGTCGGCGCCAACCGTGAGAACAACCTGCGCTCCGGCTTCACGCTGCCGCTGCACGTGACGCCGCGGGTGATCGCCGACGGGCTTCTCCATCCGCGCTGGCTCACTGGTGTGCTCCTGCGTACGCTCGCTGCCACCGGCGTGCCGCGGCTGGAGAATTCAGCCGCGCACGACCGGCCGAGCATCCTGGCTGCGCAGAACGCCGATTTGCGCGCCGGTGGCGCGACCATCGACTGGGCGTTCATGCGCTGGCTGCGCGAAGAGTGGCGGCTGCCGCTGCTCATCAAGGGCGTGCTGCACGAAGCCGACGCGCGCGAAGCCGTCGCGTGCGGGCTCGATGGGGTGGTGGTGTCGAATCATGGCGGGCGCCAGCTCGACGGCGCGGCCGCGCCGGTCGAAGTGCTGCCGGAGATCGTCGCCGCCGCCGGCGGCCGGCTCACCGTCATCGCCGACAGCGGGTTTCGACGCGGCGGCGACATTCTCAAGGGTCTTGCGCTCGGCGCGCAGCTCGTGCTGTGCGGCCGGCCGTTTCTTTATGGCGCGGCGCTCGGCGGCGAGGCCGGGGTGGCGCATGCGCTGCAGCTGCTCAAGGCCGAGGTCGACCGCGACCTCGCCTTGCTGGGCGCAACCGGCATCGCCGATCTGGCGTCCGCTGACCTTCTTGGCGCGCTCGCGAAGGCGCTTCCAGACGGAGCGGCCGCGCCATGAACCTCGATCCGGGCGTCGCCCGCCGCGTCCTCATCTACTCATCGACGGGCCATGCCCTGATGCACATGATGACGGCGTTCTACGCCGTCATCGTGCTGACGCTCGCGGTCGAATGGAAGCTGCCGGCCGAGCAATTGCTTGCCCTGTATGCGCCCGCCACCGTTCTGCTCGGCGTCATGTCGCTGCCAGCGGGCTGGGCGTCCGACCGCTTCGGCGCGCCCGCCATGATGGTGCTGATGTTCCTCGGGCTCGGCCTCTCCTCGATCGCATGTGGCCTGGTGCCGGCAGGCGACGCCTGGCTGCTGTCGGCCGGCCTCTGCGGCATCGGCGTTTTCGGCGCGATCTACCATTCGTGCGGCATCGGCTGGATCATCCGCACCGCCAGGGAGCAGGGTCATGCGATGGGCGTGAACGGCCTGTGGGGGTCGGCCGGCCTCGCGCTCTATGGCGTCGTGCCGGCTGTGCTGATCACGCTCGCCTCGTGGCGCGCGGCCTTTATCGCTCCCGGCATCGTCTGCATCACTCTCGGACTGATGCTCTGGGTCGACCTCGTCCGCCGCCGCGTCGGCGACCGGCCGATGCCCGCGCGAGCAGGCGTTCAGCCGGGCAGGCGCGAGTTCTGGCGCGTCTTCTCGGTGCTTTCCGTCACCATGGCGCTGGGAGGCGTGCTCTGGCAGGCGGTCATGTTCGGCGCGGCGCTGGTGTTCGAGAAGCACGTCCCAAACGTTCTGCTGCTCGGCCTCGCCGCCTCCATGATCTACGTCGTCTCCGGCCTGACGCAGTACGCTCTCGGCAGGCGCATCATCGACCGCTATCCGCTCAAGACGACGTACGTCGTCGCTTCGGCCCTGCAGATCGGAGCCATGCTGGCGCTGGCGGCGGGCGACGTCTGGCTGGCACTCGCAGGCGCGATCTTGTCGGCGGTGTTCTCGTCGGCCTCGGGGCCGGTCGAGAACATACTGATCGCGCGCTACACGCCGAGCCGCTACCACGGCCTCGGCTTCGGCGCGAAGTTCGTCGTGGCCTTCGGTGCCGCACCGCTCGCCATCCTGGCGATGGCCTGGGTCCGCGAGACGACCGGAAGTCTCGATTTTTTCTTCCTCGGCCTCGCCGGCGTCGCCACGGTCAGCACGGCGGTGGCGCTGCTGCTACCGTCGAGCGATCTCGCGCGGGATGCAAGCGCGGCGTCCTTGCCTGTTGCAGCGGAGTAACGGCGACTCACCGCCCCCCTCAGGTCGCCGGCCCCGATGCCGAAGAGAGACTAAGCAGCTTCCTTCAGTTTCCTGCGACGTGCAGCGAATCCGAGCAAACCAAGACCAGCGAGCAGCATCGCGTAGGTTTTAGGTTGCCTCATGCAAGTCCTCTTACGCTTGCCGCAACACTTGGCGGATCGTACTAGTCAGAATATCTTTGCTATAGGGCTTTGTTATGTAGCCGTCAGCGCCAAGATCCAAACCGCGTTGAATATCCTCGGCACTGGTCAATGCGGTAAGCATGACCACCGGCAGCAATGACAGCCGCGGGTCCGTTCTCATGCACGCAAGGATTCCGAAACCATTACCGTCAGGCAGCATGACATCTAGAAGAACAAGGTCCGCAAGAGGCTGGGATTCCAAGTCCATGACCATTTCCCGACAACTGCGGGCGACCCTTACACGGTAGCCAGCCATGCTGACCCGCAGGTCACCAAGTGCCGCCTGGTCCGGATCATCTTCCACAAGGAGGATGACGATCTGTGTCGGATCCTTTGACAGCGTCTCTCGATTTTTCAATCTCGCCGTCGCCAAGTACGCGCCCTTGTCTTTTAGGGCTATATCTACGGCTCTCGCTTCATCCTCGATCCGCCGCTGTTCATCTGGAATTTTGCCAAGTGCTGCGATTGACGGACCCTCGTTTGCCAGCGAATTGAAGTCCAGGTCAAAGGCGTCGCTCGCGCCCGTGGATTCTATAAATCCAATCTCTTCCAACTCTGCCAGCCAATCCGCAATCAGCGCGTCGGAATACTGACGCAGGCGACCCCGAACGATGTTGGGGTGCGTGTCTCCATCAATTAGGCAAAGAATACGCCGATAGTCAACGGGAATGGCGTCATCCACACTGCGTAACGCCGCCTCACCAGAAGCAGTACGGCGATAGGTCACGTCGAGTTTCATCTATTCGACCGGGAAGGTTCATGACAAAAAGAAATTGTAATCCTGCCCTCGCTGCGAAGGACGACATACTCGCCGTCTTGGAAAACTGCGTTGAGGCGAGCGCGGGTTTCGCAAATGACGGCCAGCGGTAATGACCGCTATGGGTTGCGGTCGTTCGGAATCGTCATCAATCTCAGATCGAAAAGGTCAGGGGGCGCAGACGATTCCTTGGACGGCTACGGCAGGAATGCTTGGCGGGGTCTGCCGCCCAGCCTGAGACGTATTCGCTAGGGACAAACGATACTTCGCCTGTGACATCGCCTCGGATGCTTTGGAAACAGAGAGAATCCGGAATCTCGCTCCCATGCAGTCGTATTCCAGAAACGCGCGCCTTGAAATCTCGCCGTCTTGGCTTCGTTCCTTCAGATATTGAGTTACCCAGACCTTGCGCATCTGACCTTGCTTACTGATCGTCCTTGAGTCAATGTAATGAATGGCATTTTCCGTGTCGTTCACCTTCACCCATTGCGCCCAAGCCGGGGCGGCTGCAAGCACGAGCGACAATGTCAAGATGAACCGCATCTATCCCTCCGTCGGTTTCTAGCCCCTTCGCTACTCCCGCCACGGTGTCGGCAGGCGGACTACCTGTCAGCTGGAACTGAGAGTCAGCCTACACCGTGAATGACCGCTTCGGGTTGCGGAACCCGACATCCGGCCAGGAATCGCTG
>VFKU01000106.1 GCA_009885415.1 Rhodothermota bacterium | reverse complement strand
GCAGACTTGGGCGGGGCGGAGCGGGCCTTTTCGGCGGCGTTGGGTATTTTGCTGCATCGCGAGCGGCGGGGCGAGGCGACGTATGTGCAGGTGTCGCTCGCGGACGCGGCGAAGTCCTTCGCGCCGCCGATTCGCCACGGCTTCACCGTGCCCGGCGGGGGGCTGGGTGGCGGTGTGCCGTGTTACGGCATTTATAAAGCGAAGGACGGCTACGTCGCGATCGCGGCGCTCGAGCCGCATTTCATGCAGCGCGTGCACGATGTGTTGCAGTTGCCGAACGCGACGCACGAGCAACTCGCGGCGGCCTTCGCGGGAAAAACTAAACAGGAATTGGAAGAGTGGGCCGAGCAGAACGACATTCCGCTCGCGCCCGTGAACGGTATCTAGTAACGCGAATCGGGCGGCCACAGAGGGCCGCCCCTACGGAGGAATTACCTTGAACATCAGCGGCAGCACATTCATCATCACCGGCGGCGGATCGGGCCTGGGCGAAGCGACGGCTCGACTCTTTGCGGCCTCGGGCGCGAACGTCGTCGTGGCGGACCTGAAGAAGGAGCACGCGGACAAGGTCGCCGCGTCGATCGGCAAGAACGCGCGCGCGATCGAGTGCAACGTGACGAACGACGATCAGGTAAAGGCGGCGATCAAGCTGGCGAAGGAGAGCTTCGGAAAACTGAACGGCGCGATTAGCTGCGCGGGCGTGGGCGCGGCCGCGCGCGTAACCAGCAAGGGCGGGCCCTTTGACCTCGGCATGTTCCGCTTCGTTATCGAGGTGAATCTCATCGGCACTTTCAATGTAATTCGGCTGTGCGCGCAGGAAATGAGCGAGATGGAGCCGGACGCGGATGGCGAGCGCGGCGTATTCGTGAATACGGCTTCGGTCGCGGCTTTCGAGGGGCAGATCGGGCAGGCGGCGTATTCGGCGTCGAAGGGCGGCGTGGTCTCGATGACGCTGCCGATCGCGCGCGAACTCGCGCGCTATGGCATGCGCGTGATGACGATCGCGCCAGGGCTCTTCAACACGCCGATGCTTGCGGCGCTGCCGGACGACGCGAAGAAATCACTCGGCGCGCAGGTGCCGTTTCCGTCGCGGCTGGGAGAGCCCTCGGAGTTCGCGCTGCTCGCCAAGCAGATCGTGGAGAATCCGATGCTGAACGGGAGCACGATCCGCCTCGACGGCGCGATCCGCATGCAGCCGAAGTAACGCATAACGCAGACCTCCGCGCGGCCCGCTTCGACCGAGGCGGGCCGCGCTATTTTTTCGTGCCTTCAACGGGTACCATGGTGTGGTCGTGAAATGGAGGGGGTGTCATGTTTAAATTCATCAGTCGCACATTTATCAAGGGCCTGGCGGTCGTGCTGCCGGTGGCCGCGGCGATTTATGTTGTGACTTGGCTGGGCGGCGGCGTCGATCGCGTGATGCAGCGGGTGGTGACGTTGGTGTTGCCGAAGGACTTGTACGTCCCTGGGTCGGGCGCGGTCATCGTGCTGATCGGCGTCTTCGTCGTGGGCCTGCTGATGTATCCGCTGCTCACGCGGCGGCTGCTGAACCGGGTGGACGTCCTGCTCCGGCGGATTCCGCTCTTCGCAAGCATCTACAGTCCGGTGCGCGATTTGCTCAACCTGCTCGGCGGCAGCGTCGAGACGCGGCTGAGCCAGGTCGTCCTGGTGAAAATTCCCGGTATCGGATTCGAAAGCCTCGGGTTTATCACACGCGAGTCCGCCGAGGGCCTCCCACCCGGCATACTGCCTCCCGATCACGTGGTCGTGCTGCTAGCGTGGAGCACGCAGATCGGGGGAACGTGTTTCATCGTGCCGCGCAGCGCGACGCGTGTGGTGGATATGACGGTCGAGGAGGGCCTGCGCTGGGCACTGACCGGGGGCGTGTCGGCGCCGCGCGCGAAGGAAGCTCAGGCTTTGCAGGAGAAATTGGCATGACGAAGAATCTTTTCGATCTTTCGGGCAAGACGGCGCTGGTGACCGGCGGAAACTCGGGCATCGGGCTCGGCTTTGCGGAAGGGCTGGCGATGCACGGCGCGGACGTGTGCATCTGGGGCACGAACGCGAAGAAGAACGAGGCGGCGCTCGCGCACTTGAAGCAATTCGACACGAGGGTCGAGGCGATGATCTGCGACGTGGGCGATCGCGCGGCGGTCGAGCAGTGCTTCGCGCAGACGGTCGAGAAATTCGGCCGGGTGGATTCGTGCTTCGCGAACGCGGGGGTCGGCAGCAAGGGCACGCCTTTCGTGAATATGGACCTTGAGGAGTGGCGCTCGATCTTTCGCGTCAACATGGAGGGCGTGTTCCACACCTTCCAATTCGCTATTCGTCACATGGTGGAGAAGAAAATTCCAGGCTCGCTCGTCGTCACCAGCAGCGGCTCGGCCGTCTTCGGCGCGCCCCGCACGGAGCACTACGCCGCGACGAAGGCCGGCGTGCTCGCGATGATGCGCGGGCTGGCGGTGGAGCACGCGCGGCACGGCATCCGCGCGAACGCGATCATTCCGGGCTGGATCGAAACGCCGATGACGGACAAGTTCATCAACCTCGATTTGTACAAGCAAAAAGTGCTCACGCGCATCCCCCTGCGGCGCTGGGGCACGGGCGACGACTTCCGCGGCCTCGCGGTCTACCTCGCCAGCGACGCCTCGGCCTACCACACCGGCGACATGCTCACGATCGACGGCGGGTATGAATGCTTCTGAGTTGCGCGGCGCGTTGGGCGTAAAGTAAGGCGCCTTCGCACGCGAGGTAGATACTTCGGGGGAGCCTGCGCGCATGATCAAGCCGCCGTCATGGCGCGATCCCTCGCTCAGCTGCGGTCCTTCGTGCGACGCGACGCCGCGGCCCTGTCGTCGTCGATCTCCTGCCAGATCAGCACGCTGTGCGTCTCCTTGAGGAGAATCGATCCCACCACGAACGTCGTCAGCGCGACGACAATCGGATAGTACAGGCCGGCATAGATGTTGCCCGTGCGAGCGACGATGGACAAACTGACGAGCGGCAAGAGGCCGCCGAACACGCCGTTGCCGATGTGATACGGCAGCGAGAGCGCGGTGTACCTGATCTTCGCCGGGAAGGCCTCCACCAGATACGCCGCGATCGGTCCATAAACCATCGTCACGAACACCACCTGCACGAAGACGAGCAGCATGAGCTGCCATGCGGTTGGCTCGGCGGCGAGCGACGCGAAATCCGTGAACCGCAACACTTCGCGCGCGGGCTCGAGCGTTCCGTCGACCATCGTCTGGGGCGTGAGGCTGACCGCGCCAGTAACGACATTCCGCTGCGAGACAGCGGTCACAACGCCTGATCCGGCGACCGATTGCATCGCGCGATAGATCGGGATGTAGGACGCGGCAGCGAGCAAACAGCCCGCCATCATGATCCACTTGCGACCGATCCGAT
>VFKU01000165.1 GCA_009885415.1 Rhodothermota bacterium | reverse complement strand
GCGTCCGTCGTGAAGCGCGCGTGTGTGGCCTTTGTCGGCGGGGTGCGTCATTTCCCGACAGAGACCGCTTCGGCCAACACAGGCCGGGCGGCGCCGACGGGAAAGCGTTTGAATTCGCGGACGGTGACGGTCCCCAGGTCCAGCTCTTCCTGGATGTATCGCAGGACGGTGCGCGGATTGGTGCTGCCGCAGGTGAACACGTCCATGGCGATCAACCCGAGATCGGCGTAGCTGTGCGCTGAACAGTGGCTCTCGTCGAGCATGATCACCGCGGCAAAGCCGGGGGGGGAATCGTGTCCGAACTTGTAGCGGACTTGCGAGATTACGGTTGCGCCCGCGCGTTCAGCCGCGCGAGACATTGCCGAGAGAACGCGCTTGTCGTCAAGACAAAGGTCGCGCTCTACGTCCCAGCAGTCGATGAGGAGATGTCTGCCCTTGTGCAATTCATATACCCTCCCGCAAAAGGAGCCGCACACACTCAAACTTCAGACCCCTCATGTCAGGGTCATTGAGCCTACTTGATACACTTCGCACGGCGCGTTTATTCGGATGCTCGCGCGCGCCGCCGTGTTCCCCGCCAAACTTGTCGCGAGCGAGCGCCATATTGTGCACACCTTCGGATCACTTTGCAATAGAAATTTTCCCGGCGGGCGAAATTTTTTCTCGGGAGCGGTCCTGGAGGTCACGCGAGCGGCAAGTTTTGGGGGCGCCGGGAGCAATTTTGGTCGGCGAGAAGCTTGGTGGCGGCAAGGTGCGTCACTTCGGCGCGACGCCGGGATCTTGGGCGCGCGCGAGGCGAACCACGGGGCGCTGAAACACGGATCAGACCGTCGATTGGGCCGAATCGCGCGTTCGCGGCGCGGCGTGCGAAGTCGATTGTAGACGCGCAGGGACGCCGGCGGCGGAGTCGCCGGAGCGGCGAAGAGGTTGGCAGCGAGAGAATCGGCGGCGATGATCGGGTATCCTCTCGGCCTTCGCCGCGTACAGCGGCGGCGGTTACCGGGAGGGAGACAGGAATGAGAGCGTCGAGAGGATTTTGGGCGGCGAGTTTGGTGCTGGTGGCGGCGGCGTGGACGGCGGAGGCGCGCGCGGCCGAAAATTGCCTGCCGGACGACTCGGCGGTGCCGGTCCTGAAGACAGCGCAGGGGCTGGAGTTCGTGCGGACGCCGGACTCGGTTTTTGAGAATTTGCCCGGATTTTCGTATGCGCCGCGCTACGCCGAGGTGGGCGGCGGGCTACGGATGCACTATATCGACGAGGGCCCGGCGGAGGGCGAGCTGGTGCTGCTCATGCACGGCCAGCCGAGCTGGTCGTACCTGTACCGCAAGATGATTCCGGGCCTTGTGGCGGCGGGCCGGCATGTCATCGCCATCGACCTCATCGGACTCGGACGCTCGGACAAGCCG
>VFKU01000624.1 GCA_009885415.1 Rhodothermota bacterium | reverse complement strand
GTAGCCCCAACTCCGGCTATATCCCCACGTCGGCAAACCGCCCATGAGAAGCAAGACTAGCACTACCAGTAAAACAAGTCCCATGACAAACTCCTAAGTGCTTCGTTGACTTGACTCTGCCGTCTGCCGCCAAACTGCGTCTGGCCTGACGACTCAACCGAGGGCCATAGTGGCGATCGGACGCAAATAGCGAGCAAAGTCTTTGTAAACCTTTGGTAAACCCGGCCCGATGTGGCCAATAAACATCGAATATGCGGCGTCTTGCGCCTCCCGGCGAGGCTCGTCGCGGGATTCCGCCCTCACCGCCGCCGCGGACGTAGATGCCAACAAATGGGTACAGCACGGCGACATTCGATTGCCGAACATTTGCCATCGCTTTGTCTCAACTTCGTTTCTGGCAGTTAATCTGCGAACACAAATCGCAGCACAAGTTACGAGACGTCGATCTACGGGGAGTCACTTTCATGTCAGAAGACGAAGAAAAAACCTGTAAGAAACGCTCCCAGACCAACGGAGCGTATGACGTCACAAACGGCGGCACGGTGGACATCCTTATAGTGGAAGATAACGACAGCCAACGCGTATCCATCGTGGCGGCGCTGCAGAAGACCATTCCCGACGTATGCATCCTCAGCGTTCACAGCGGTGCCGAAGCGCTTGACTTCCTGTTCGCGCGCGGCTCGTGGATCGGTCGCGCTACTGCTGAGCCACCCAGGTTGATTTTGCTCGACCTGGAACTACCAGGTGCAAACAGCAGCTTTTCGGTGCTGGGCCAAATTCGAGCGGTTGAGCCGATAGACGCCCTCACTGTTGCGCCTGTGGTCATGTTCACCGATTCCCAATCCTCCACTGACGTGAAGGAAAGCTACGTTTGTGGAGCGAATAGCTACATCTTGAAACCGATCAGTTTCCCGGACTTTGAGAAGGTGGTGAAGACAGTGGGCATGTATTGGATGAAACATAACCGGACCGTGGTATGACCCAAACTTATCGAAAGGAACAAGCGATGCTACAGGCGATTCCGAGTGCGAACGAGGAAGAAATCCGCAGATTGAAGAAAGCGTTTTGGGTCTTTGCTTCCAGTCTGGAAGGGAAGCCGAGCGAGGGGGGTGAGCGTTCAGCAACTGCCCCACTCTACCCACGGTCCGACGCGGAGTATGCGTCTCGCCTTGCCCTGGGTGGGAGTGCCAGGCGCGGATCCATGCAGAACGCCGGAACCGAAAAGCACAGGTAATGTCGCGTAAGGCGATACGGAAGCGCCTAGCCGGCTGCGATTGGAGCGTGAATTGGCGGGAGTGCTCCCGTTGGAACGCGCAGTGGTTCATGGAAATGTAACGCACAAGATCGAATCAGATCAGAAACGAGAGATCGACATGAGAGTGTTTAGCGGAGTGAAAGCGGTGATTGTGGCGTGCACGTTTGCGAGTCTCAGCTCCCTCGGGTGCAACACGTTCCGGGGCGCCGGCCAGGACATCCAGGCGGGCGGGCGAGGCATTGAGAACGCAGCCAACGGCGCTCGCCACGACAAAAACGCCGGACATCGCCACACGATTACAGCGACAGCGGAACCGAATGGATCGATCAGTCACCTGGGCAGCACGAGCGTGCGCTACGGGTCGGACCGGACATACAAGATTGCGGCGTATAACGGCCACCACATAACCGACGTCATGGTCGACGGCCGTTCCATGGGTGCTGTGAATCGCTACAGGTTCGACAACGTCCGGACGAATCACACGATCAGCGTGTTGTTTGATAAGAATCCGCTTCGCTGAATAACAAGGGTAACGCCGAGCGGCAACGAGCGACGTTGCCCTCGAAATCCATAGGCAACGGCTCTGATGAGCGCAGTTGCTGGAGCAGGCCGATCGCTCCAAATCAAACGCATTCACGTTGAGGAGAAAGAAATGCTCGAAACACTCGTAGTGGTTCTGATCGTCCTGTGGCTGTTAGGCATGGTTACGTCGTACACGATGGGTGGGCTGGTCCACGTGCTCCTGCTCTTGGCACTCATCGTGGTTCTGGTCCGCGTCATTCAAGGCCGCCGGGTTTTGTAGCGGCCGCGAAGCGGCGCCTCGTCGTTGAGCGCCGCCTGAAAAGAATGTCGTAGCCAGTATTGAAGCAGTTTTGTCCGGCTCCAAGGCTCTGACGGCGGGCGAAGGTGCGATCAAGGTTTCGTGCTGTCCCGGCCGCGCGATTTCTGAATCGGTAATCGTTTTTGGCACAAGCACGGTCTTTCTATGCGTTGAGTAGTGAGAAAGCGCAAAGCAGATCAATCCGAGGGGGGGTACACACATGGACGAGCGCAGCGATCAGCAAGACGCGAGATATGGCATCGATATCAGGCCTGCACGTTGGCACATCGAGACGAATGATTTGGCCCAAATTCCGCCCGCGCTCAACGGCCACACGGGAAGAGTCACCGTGATGGATCGAGCGAGCCAATCAGTGGCTTTTGACGGTAGCGCCGACGAGGTGCGGTCGGCGATTATCCGTCTCACTGCGTCACTGAGAGCGCGGACTAACGGCGCTGCGCACAATTCTCGCCCGCGATCCGAGTCGGTATCGCCAGCCGCTTTACCTCTGGGCGCCCGAAAATCAACGCAGAACGGGCATGCACCGTCTGGCACCCCCGACTACATGAAGTGGTTTTCAATCGGAAAGACCCTAAATGGCACTCCGCGCCGGGAAAGGAAGGAAGTCAGCGCGACGGCAGCGGTGCTGGCGCCAAACGTCGATGTCGCCTCGAAGCCGGCGCCGTCGATCAACTATCGCGTAGTCCCCTTCGCTCCCGGACAGGCCGCGCCGGCGC
>VFKU01000365.1 GCA_009885415.1 Rhodothermota bacterium | reverse complement strand
CGAACTCCTACGACGAGGCGATCACGACGCCGACCGACGAGTCCGTCCGTCGCGCGCTGGCGATCCAGATGATCATCGACAAGGAATACGGCCTGTACAAGAACGAGAACATGCTGCAAGGCTCCTTCATTATCGAGGAACTGACGGAGCTGACCGAAGAGGCGATCCTGCGCGAGTTCGAGAGCCTCTCCGAGCGCGGCGGCGTGCTGGGCGCGATGGAGCGCGGCTATCAGCGCGGAAAAATCCAGGAAGAGTCGCTCTACTACGAGAGCCTCAAGAGCTCCGGCGAGTATCCGATCATCGGCGTGAACACCTTTCAAAATGCGCACGCGGACGTCGACGCGCAGATGGATGGACGCGAACTCCGCCGCGGCACGGACGAGGAAAAGCAAAACCAGTTGCGCCGCCTCCGCGAGTTTCAAGCGCGCCACAAGGCCGAGGCCCCGGCCGCGCTCCAGAAACTCACCGCGGCCGCCCTCAGCGGCGGCAATACCTTCGATGCGCTGATGGAGGCGGTCCGCGTCTGCTCGATGGGGCAGATCACGCGGGCGTTGTTTGAGGTGGGCGGGGAGTATCGAAGAAATACATGACGACCGGCTTTTCGGTTGGGGTAAGCCCTGTGTGCCCCAATTCGGAGCGACCGATTTCCGGACAATGGATGTAGTGAATTACTACAACTATCTTTAGATGGCAAAAATATGTAAATTTTGATACACTGCTTACATATAGCACTGGAAAGGCTGACGTGCAGCCGGGGCTATGAGTGGGGGGCAGCGAAATGGATGCGGGGCGCACGCTTTCGCCGCCGCAGGCCCAAGAGTTCGAAGCCAGACTCGACGCGCTGCTCGCCCGCGTCGATCAATTGCCGACGTTGCCGCAGATTCTTTGGGAGATACGGGCGCAATTGCGCGACTCTCAAAACGCAGCGGCGGATCTTGCCTCGTCTATCGAAGACGATCCCAGCCTTACGGCGAATGTCCTTCGCCTGGCCAATTCCGCGTTCTACGGTTTTTCGGAACGGATTATCAGCGTTACCGATGCGGTAGTCGCTATCGGGCGGCGGGAAATCGAGCGGATGGTATACGCGACCCTCGCCATAGACGTATTTGGCGCCCGAGACCCCCGCGGATCGATGGACTATACTGCATACTGGACGCATAGCCTCCAGGCCGCGCAGGTGGCGGAGTCTATCTCGATGCACCATTTCAAGGACGATCCGAATATTTCCAGCGAGGCTTACTTGGGCGGCTTGCTGCACGATGTCGGCAAGCTGATATTGAATCAGTTCCTTCCTGAAGACTGGGTCACGGTCCGAGCGTACGCAGACAGGCACCGCTGTAGCGATGCGGACGCGGAACGAGCGACGATTGGGATGGACCATGGAGAAGTCGCAGCGCGCTTGATGGAGGCGTGGGCCCTGTCGCCCACTATCGTCGAGGGTACGCGCTGGCACCATCGGCCATCGGGGAGCGGCCGCGAACACGTTGCTCAGGCTGAACTCATTGGATTCGCCGACTCGATTTGCCATGCCTATGCGCGCGGACCGCTTCCGGAGCGGGGAATGTATCACTCGCGTTTCAGTCTGGATGAAAAACAGGTCGCCGCTCTTACCCGGACTTTGAAGAGCGCGGCGTTGCGGGCAACGGTGCTGCTATCGTAGCGCCGGTGTTTATCCTCTCCTGAGCGTCGCCTGACGGTTGAGGGTATCGCGGCGTAAGAGTCTGTTCGCGCCTGCGGGGTTCCTGCCGCACTGTCTCTTCGGTGAAAGCGTGTGAGATGCGCGCCGTCGTTTTTTTCGTTCCTGCCGTCAGCGCCTTGGACCTCGGCGCAAGGTTGCTTTGGTCAAATCCTCGCCCAGGCTTTCGCGGAGTAGGGCTTGTTTTTGGAGGGCGAATTCGCGGCGGATTTGGCGGACGTCGATTGTGGCCATGACGAGCGACGTTGCGAGTGCGGCGGCGAATAGGAGCCAGTAGGCCAGGCAGGCCGACGCGCTTATTGAGTGCGAGATGTCCGGGGGAAGTTCACGGCCCGAGAGCCGTACGACGTGGATGACGGTGTCGTTCAGGATGCCGGTGGGCACTGCTGCGGCGGCCATTAGCGCCGCTAGGGCGATCGCGGCGAGTCCGAGTTTTCGCCACCACGATCTAAGAATCGGACTCGCGCTGGCCTTCGTCAATCAGCACCTCTGCGGTCGGGGTCAGGGCACCCAGACACGCTTTTCATAATATTCGCCGGAGGCTCCTTGCACCAAGCGCACTTCGTAGTGGCCGCGCTCGACGCGGTAGGACTGTGAGAAGTGTGTCGCGGGGGCCGGGGCCGGTTCGCGG
>VFKU01000762.1 GCA_009885415.1 Rhodothermota bacterium | reverse complement strand
GTGGGTGAGGGCGCGCTTGGTGGCGATCGCAAGGGCGAGGTTGAGCGCGGCGAAGTAGTCCTGGCCGAGCGTGCGGATGGCTTCGATGGCGTGCCCGGCACGCAATTCGTCGAGGCTGTAACGGCGATGCGGCGTGACGAGTCCTGCTGTCGCGCCAGGGAAAATCGGGACGTCGGGCAGAGTGCCGGGGATGATGAAGAGAGACTTCTCGGTGATAACGCGGGCGAGCGCGGCTTCGTCCTGTGCATCGGCGAAATTTGCGAAGCCGGCGAAGGTCTCATACTCCATGCCGGCGGGAAGGAGGCCCGTGAGCACGGGCCCGTCGTAGGCGCTTTGGTTGAAGAAGACGCCTGCGCTGAGTTGCGCGCCGGTCAGCTCGGGTGACGTGACCGGCCGCATGAGCACGCACCAGGTGCCGGTGGAATTCAGGATGAAGTTAGACTCGTCGCGCGCGAGATAGGGGAGCAGGTTCGCGTTCGAGTCGTGGATGCCGACGGCCACGTGGCAGTCGGGGCGCAGGCCGCATTCGCGCGCCCAGTCTTCGCTCACGGGGCCAAGCGCGTCCCACGGAGCGCGCATCGGGCCGCCGAAGAGCCGGTCCGCGCCGAGCCGCCGCGCGACTTGACTCCAGTCCCGTCGCGCGAAATCCCAGAGGTAAGAGTGATTGCCGACGAAGGTCGGCTCGAGTGCGCGGCGGCCGCTCAGCTCGTAGCTGAGATACGGCGCGTAAAAGAGCCCGTGGCGGCAGTTGGCCCAGTGCTCGGGCAGGCGCGTGCGGATGTAATAAAGAATCTTGGCCATATTCACAAAACCGAGGTCGGGCGAGCCGGTCGTGCGGTGCAGCGAGGCGCGGTCGCCGAACTCGCGGTAGAAATCTTCGTGGAGATTCGCGTCTGCGGTTGAGGTGTACGAAATCACCGGCAGCGCGAGTTTGCCGTGTTCATCGAGCAGCGCCAATGTCGCGCCGTGGGCCGAGACGGTGATGGCGCGGAGGTCGAATTCCCTGGAGAATTCGGACAGTTGCGCGTGCAGCCACGAGAGCAACTCTCCGGTGCGCTCGATTTCCAGCCCTTTCCACTCGTCGGTGCCGAGCGAGATTCGGTCCTCGGCGAGCACGCGGAAGTCACGGCCGTACACCGCGCATTTCTTGTTTGTTTTTCCGACATCGAGGACGGCGACGGCTTCGGGTTTCATGGTTGACGGCAATTCCGTGTGTGTGGACGGCGGTAGTGTAGCGGGTGGCGAAGGGCGTTTGGGAATACGTTTCGCCCGTGTCCGGCGGATTGCCGCGGCGCGGCGGGCCTGTTAGGATGATGCAGGTTCGATTGGACGGAACTGAGAAGTGCCGATGCCTATGCAGTTACGATTTAGACATTACCTTGTCGCGGTTGCGGCGATGAGTTTTTCTGTCTTTTCTCTCGCCGCTGACGCGGCGGACACGGTGAGTTTCGAGGCGCAGGTGCGGCCGCTTCTGGCCGACCACTGCTTCAAGTGTCACGGGCCGGATGTCCGTGCGCGCAAGGGCCGGCCGGGTTTCGACAGTTTCGAAAACGCGACGAAGGCGAACCGGCGCGGTGTCGCGCCGATTGTACCGGGCAAGCCGGACGAGAGCGAGATGATCCGGCGCGTGTCGTCGGATGACGCGAAATACCGGATGCCGCCGTCCGAGGTGAGTGCCGCGCTGAAGTCCGAAGAAATCGCTACGCTTCGCCAATGGATCGCCGAGGGCGCGGTTTACGAGCCGCATTGGGCGTATGTGAAACCAATGCGGCCGGCGCTGCCGGAGGTGAAGGCGGCGGCGCGAAACGAGATTGATCGTTTTGTGCTCGCGCGGCTCGAGAAGGAAGGTCTCTCGCCGGCGCCCGAGGCCGATGCGTCCACGCTGCTCCGGCGGCTTTCGCTGGATCTCGTGGGTTTACCGCCAGCTTCGGAGCAGGTGGAAGCTTTTGCGAAAGCTCAGGACGAGCGGGCCTATGAAGCGGCGGTCGACACGCTGCTCGCGTCGCCGCGCT
>VFKU01000234.1 GCA_009885415.1 Rhodothermota bacterium | reverse complement strand
GTGGCGGTGGTGGTGATGTCGCCCAGCGAAGTACCGGCGTTCGGCTCGGTGAGCGCCATCGTGCCGCCCCACTCGCCGGAGTACAGCTTGTACATGTATTTGTCTTGGAGGTATTTCGACCCGAAGCTTTCCACGAGGTGGCCCGCGCCGGTGGCCTGCCCGAGATACATCGCCGCGGCGGAGTTGCCGGCCATGAACATGTAGGTCGTGGCGAGCTGGATGCTGATCGGAAACTGCTGGCCGCCGTGCTCGTAGGAGAAGCTCGGCGAGAACCAGCCACCCTCTTTGGCGGCGGCCCAGATCTTGTGCATCGCGTCGGGGGCTTTGGTGGTTTTCCCGTCGAAACGAACCCCCTGGCGGTCGAATTCTTGGAAAGACGGCCAAAACAGCTCGCGGGCGAGGGCATGGGCGGTGTCGAGGGCGAGATCGAAGGTTTCCTTGGAGTGATCGGCGTGAAACGGATACTTTGTTAAGGATTCAATATCGAACTGTTCGTATAGCAAGAAATCAAGGTCGCGCCGATCGATCAGTCTGTCGCTCATGGTGTGTCCCTCATCGGGCCGCAAGGCGGCCACTGGCATGGGCGGCATAGACGCCGCCAGATGAAACGTTTCCCCGTATAGAAGTATCCCAGCGATCGGCGAAAAAAGCAACCGGGACTTCGGAAAAGTTCATTCCATTGATTCGACCAAGGTATCGTGCGACTATAACTGGTGCGGCGGGGGCGTGGCTTCGGGCGCGGCCGGGCCGCCCGCCGGGAGCCGTCCGGGAGTACGCAGTGACTGATTCCCCTACGATTGTGGCCCTTCGTTTCCCCGCCTCGGCCCCGCGTTGCGCGCTTCGTCGAGGTGTTGGCCTTCTCGCGACCTTCGCCCTGCTGGTTCTCGCGGCTCCGGCCTGGTGCCAAGAGCGCGCGGACGAGACCCAAGCCGACCCGACGTATCAGGAATTGTGGGAGCGCGGCGAATATCGCGTGGCGCTGGATGTGGTGAACACGTTGCTGCCGCCCGCCGAGCCCGGCGTTCCGCAGTCCTTTCGATCGAGCAATGTCCAGCTGCGCTACGACCGCGCGCAGCTACGCTTCGCCGCGGGGCTGGTGGACGAGGCGATCGAGGACATGGTGCAGATTGCGGAGCGTCAGCCGCAGCCGTCGTACAGCCTCGAGTTAGCGCTGATGTATCAGTACCGCGGCGCGCCGCTGCTCTATCAGCAGTGGCTCGAGCGCGCGGCCGCGCAGACCCGTTCGCGCGATTGGTACTACCGTCGCCGCAGCGAAAACGTGGCGGCGGTGGGACGGATCGCCGAGCTGATGGGGACCAATCCGAAGACGCTGCTTTCGGCACACTTCGGCCAGGCCAAAGAAGTGTTTCCGGATCTCGGCGCGATCGTGGAGGTTGCGGCTGGCGATCTGGCCTTTCGCAATCAGGGTTTTGACATCGCGGCGGAGTACTACGTCGCGGCGCTGGAGAAGGAGCCCAAGCAGCAAGAGGCGCTGGCCGGACTGATCGAGTGCTACGTGCGTTCAAACGACGAGCGCGCTGCGGGGATAATCGAGCGCCTGGGCGCGCTGAATCCAAACCATCCGCGGCTGGACGCGGTGCAAACCGAGCGGCTGCTGGAGAATCTCGACATCGGCAAGGCGCAGGAACTGATCGACAAGCAGCTTGCGATCAATCCGGTGAGCCACCGCTTCCGTTCGCTCCAGGCCGCCGCGCTGTTCTTGAAGGACGACCTGGACGGTATGAATGCCGCTATTGAAGCGGTGCTCGATTACAACCCGGTGCGAGGCGAAGTCTACCGGACGGTCGGGCGCATCGCGTCGCGGCAATACCGCTTCAAGGAAGGCCTCGAATTCCAGGAAAAGGCGATCGAGCTCGATCCGAAAGACTTCGAGGCGCGTGCGCTGTACACGATGGATCTCATGCGGCTGGGGCGTGAACAGGACGGCAAGGCGGAGCTCGAGGCGGCCTTCACGGCGGACCCCTTCAACGTGCAGCTTTACAACATGCTGCAACTGATGAACACACTGGAGACCTTTGCGACCGTCGAGCGCGGCGACTTTGTGTTGCGCCTGCCGAAGAAGGAAGCGCCGGTGATGGCCGAGGCCGCGCTCGATTTGCTCGACGAGGAAATCGCGCTGCTCGAGAAGAAATATCAGGTCACTTTGGAGAAACCGATCCTGATCGAGATGTTCGACAACCACGACGATTTTATGGTGCGCTCGGTGGGTCTCGCGGGCAATGCCGGGTATCTCGGAATCTGTTTCGGCAAGCTGGTGACGATGGACACGCCGAGCGTGCGCCCGAAGGGATCGAGCAACTGGCGCTCCGTGCTCTGGCACGAATTCGCGCACGTCATCACGCTGCAGAAAACCAGGAACCGCATGCCGCGCTGGCTCTCGGAGGGCATCTCGGTTTACGAAGAAGGGCAGCGCAGCGAGGCTTTTCACAACCGCCTCGACCCGCAATACTTGCCGATCCTGAAGACCGAGGGCATCCCGAGCTTGCGCTCGATTGACGGTTTTTTCACGCGACCCAAGTCCGGCATGCACCTCATGTACGGGTACTTCACGGCGGGAGAATTCATCGACTTCTATACGAAGCAGTACGGCTTCCAGGCCCTCGTGGATGCGCTTTCGGCGATCGGAACGGGATCGAGGGCGGAGGACGCGCTCGTCGCGGCGTCGAAGACCAGCTTCGAGAAACTCGACGGTGATTTCCACGCGCACCTCGAGAAGCGTTTCAAGGCCTTCGACAACCTTCCGCAACCGAGCGAACCTAAGAAAGGCCTGGTCCAACAATTGGCGCGAATGCTTCTCGGCGGCGAACCTGCAGCGCCCACGCGCACCGCCGCCGCGCCGCCCTCGCCCTTCACCGACGCGCTCAAGGGCGGGGAAGAGGCGGCGGCGCGCGGGGATTTTGCGGCGGCCGAGAACGCGTGGAAGCGCGCCTACGAACTTTTTCCGGACTACCAGGGCAAGAACGCGCCTCTACCCTGGCTTGCGCGGACGTATAAAGAACAGGGTCGCGACGAGGACTACCTCGCGACACTCGAAAAGATTCGACTCTCGTCGCCGCAGGAACTCGAGGCGAGCCTGGCGCTCGCCGCGGAGCACCAGCGGCGCGGCGACTGGGAGGCGGTGATCCGGACGGCGGACTGGGTGCTCGGCATCGATCCTTACGATCCCTCGACCTATAAGCTGTTGACCGAAGCGAAAACGAAGACCGGCCGCGGCGTGGAGGCGCTTGACGCGCTCGCGGTGCTCCTGCATCTCGACAATGGCAACGCCGCGGGCTACCGGCTCCAGCGCGCGCAGATTTTTCGCGATACAAAACAATGGGTGCCGGCGAAGATGGAGGTCGTCAAGCTGCTCGAAGACACGCCGAATTTCTGGGAGGCGCAGGAACTGCTCCTGGATATCGTCGAAAAGAGCGGCGCGGCGGCCGGGGGGGCGCAGTGAAGCGATTTTCCGCGAGCGCCGTCTTCGTGTCCATGGCGGTGCTATGGGCGGCTTCGGTATGCGCCGATCCCGGCGACGAAGCGCGGGCCCGAAGCACGCGGCGATACAGCGGCCGCGAACATAATCCAGTCGAACTTCCGATCCGCGAGATTTTTCCTACAGGCGGATTCACGTTTTGTCGGATTCAATACACCAGCTACGGCGAGGATCCAGGCGAGAACGTTCCCTACGCGCGGTGGACGATCGATTTTCCCGACAGCGACCGGCATTTTTCCTGGCGCCTTTCGGAATTAACCACGATTAACGTCGCCAAGGACGAGGCCGGCGAGTTCAAGACGGCGGTGGTCCGGCTGACCGATCCGGAGCTTTACAATTATCCCTTCATCTACCTCATTGAGCCCGGGGACCTTATTTTTTCCGAAGAGGAAGTGTTGGCCCTGCGAAACTATCTTTTACGCGGTGGGTTCCTCATGGTGGACGATTTTTGGGGGAAGGACGAATGGGCAAACTGGGAAGAGCAGTTCTCCCGCGTGCTGGATCCCGTGAAATTTCCGATGGAAGAATTGTCGCTATCGCACCCGATATTTTCCTGCGTGTTCGATATCAAAGAGAAGCCGCAAGTGACGACGCCCTGGCATTGGCGGGCCTTCGGCGGCGGCACAAGCGAGCGGGGCGCCGAGTCCGCCGTCGTTCATTACAAAGGGGTGCACGACGAAAAGGGCCGCTTGATGGCAGTCATTTGCCACAATACGGACTTGGGCGATGGCTGGGAACGGGAGGGCGTCGACGAGGAGTATTTCCGGGAGATATCGGCGAAGCGGGCCTACCCCATGGGCATAAACATTGTGGTTTACGCGTTGACGCATTAGCGCTGCGCGCACCGCGGGCCCCGGCCCGCACAACCAGGAAAGAACGCACTCTTGGAAGCGAATCTTGAAACGGCGGTACCCGGCGCGTCGGCGACGCGGCCTTTTGAGCAGGAAGCGCGGGAGAAGTTGGTGGCTGGCCGCGAGAGGATGCTCGGAGAGATCGGCAAAGTCATTGTGGGCCAGCGCGAGGTCGTCGAGGAGCTGCTGATCGTACTTTTCTCCGGTGGGCATTGCCTCATCACCGGCGCGCCGGGTCTGGCGAAGACCTTGCTCATCCGCACGATTGCGCAGATCCTCGATCTCGAATTTAAGCGCGTGCAGTTCACGCCCGACCTCATGCCCTCTGACATCACGGGCACGGAGATCATCGACGAAGATCGCGCCGGCCACCGCGAATTGCGCTTTATCCAGGGGCCGATTTTCACCAATATTCTGCTGGCCGACGAAATCAACCGCACACCGCCGAAGACCCAGGCGGCGCTTCTCGAGGCGATGGAAGAGCGACAGGTCACCGTCGGTGGCGTGATGCGGCCGTTGGGCAAGCCCTTCTACGTCCTCGCGACGCAGAACCCGATCGAACTCGAGGGGACCTATCCGCTGCCAGAGGCGCAGCTCGACCGCTTCATGTTCAACGTGCTCATCGGCTACCTGAACGAGGAAGACGAACTACAAGTCGCGATGCGGACGACCTCCGGCGCGACGCAGCAAGTCGAGCGCGCATTTACCGGCGCGGACATGCTCGATTTCCAACGGCTCGTGCGGCTCGTGCCGGTCGCGGAGCCCATCGCGCGCTATGCGGTGCGCCTTACGCACGCGACCCGGCCCGACCATCCCGCGGCGCCAGACTTCATCAAGAGCTGGGTGAGCTGGGGTGCCTCGCGGCTGCAGCCGGTGC
>VFKU01000491.1 GCA_009885415.1 Rhodothermota bacterium | reverse complement strand
GTCTGGGGCGGCAGATACTTAGGGCCGTTCGCAGGGCTGCGGGCGAGAGCGCGTTACGGGGCAAATACCGATCCGGGGCGGGTATCGGCATGGCCGATCTTTTAAGCCAGGATGAAGTCGATCTTCTATTGTCGGCCGTCAACGAGGGCGGCGGCGACGCGGCCGCGGCGGCCGCGCGCCCCGAGGCGCCGGCCCTTTCGACCTACGATTTCCGGCGGCCCGAGCGCGTCTCGAAGGACCAGCTCAAGGGTCTGCAAACTCTTTTCGAGGCGCTTGCCCGCGAATTGGGCCTTTTGCTGCCTCCCTTCCTGCGGACGGTGGCGCGTGTTGATCTAGTCTCGATCGATCAGCTCACTTACGACGAGTTCATTCTTTCGATCGCGCGGCCGACTTCCATGTCGATCCTCGACATGGCGCCGCTCGAGGGCCGCGGTGTGATCGAGCTCAGTCCGACGGTGGTTTTTCCCATTGTTGATCGCGTGTTGGGCGGGAAGGGTGTGGCCTTGGCGGCGGCGCGGGAACTTACTGAAATCGAAGAGCGCATTATCTATCGTATCGTGCTGATGATCCTCGACACGTGGAAGCGCGCGTGGGAGCATTTGGTGGAGTTTTCGATGAGCGTGGTGAGCCAGGAGAGCGACCCGCTTATCGTGCAGATCGTGGCCGGCAGCGAAATGGTCGTGCTCGTGGGTTACGAGGTGTATATCGGCGAGACCGTGGGCAACATGAACATGTGTATCCCGCTGGTCGTGCTGGACCCGATTCTCGGGCAATTGTCCTCGCAGATGCAGTATCAGCGTCAATTGGCGCCGGAAGTCATCGAGCAGGCGCGGCAGCAGATGGAAAACGTTGTGCGGCGATCCAAAGTCCCCGTCGAGCCGATCCTGGGTTATGCGCGGTTCATGCTCAGCGATCTCGCGCGCTTGCAGCCCGGCGACGTGGTCCCGCTCGACACCATCGCGGCCGAGTCCATCCCGGTGATGGTGGGCGGGGTGACGCGATTTCTCGCCAAGCCCGGCCGGCGGGGTGAGCAGAGTTCTGTCCAATTGACTTCCATCGTCCGGGACGAGTGAGGGAGACCGCGATGGATGCCGCGACCGCCGCAAGAATCGCCAACGACTTTTTGCCCACGGCCTTCAGTTCGCTCGAGGCATTGCTGGGCACGCCGTACACCTTCAAGGCCTCTGCCGCGCAAACGGGCGACGGCGCGCTGCTTGCGCGGTGGTCCGTGGAGTGTCCCGTGTGGATGCACGCGCGGATCAAGGGCGGCGGCGCGGTGGCGCTGTTGTGGCCCATGGCGGACGCCGCACGGATTGTGGCGAGCGTCGGCGGAGAGGATCCGGCGACGAAGTCGATGGTCGGGGCGGCGGACCTCGGCATGGTCAAGGAATTGACCGACGCGCTCGTGGGGGGCGGCGCGGCCGGACTCGCGGGCGTGTTGGCGGAAACGATTCAGACGGACCAGAACGCGGCGACGATCGAGAAGGGCGCGGAAGAACTCGTGCGTTTGTTGGGCGCGGATCCGACGGGGGTCGAGGTACACTTCGAGAGTGGGGGTGTCCCGGGCCGCGCGATGTTGCTGTTCTCGCGGGAGCTCGAGGCGCGCGTGGCGAAGAAACTGGATTCGTCGGCGATCGGAGGGGGTGTGGTGAGCGACGTGGAAATGAAGGACATCCTGACGGGATTTAAGCCCGAGGACGAACCTGATCGTACCGGGAGGCACGGGAACGGCGCGCCGCTGCCGGAGAATCTCGCGGTCATCATGGACATCGAGTTGACGGCGACCGCACGCCTCGGCAAGGTGGAAGTGTCGCTGTCCGACGTGCTCAATTACGGGCCGGGGTCGATCATCGAGCTCGGGCATCTTGTGGACGAGCCGATAGAATTGCTCGTGAACGGCAAGCTCGTTGCTCGTGGGGACGTGGTCGTCGTCGATGAGCGCTTCGGCCTCCGTATCACCGAGATCATGAGCCAACTGGAGCGAATCGAGAGCCTGCGTTGATGCCTGTGGTGGACGAGAAGGAACTCTGGGCACGGTTCAAGCAGCGGGGCGATGCCGCCGCGCGCGATGAGCTCATCGTCAACCATATGAGCGTGGTGCGCTTCGTCGCGGGTCGCATGGCGATCCATATTCCTTCGACGATCGACTTGGATGATTTGATCGGGTGGGGCGTGCTCGGCCTGCTCGATGCGGTGGAAAAGTTCGACCCTTCGCAGGAGATCAAGTTCTCGACCTACGCGACGATCCGAATCCGCGGCGCGATTCTCGACGAGATCCGTTCGCTCGATTGGGCCCCGCGATCGCTGCGGGCGATGGCGCGCAAGATCGGCGGCGCGCGCGACAAACTCCGGCACGAGCGCGGCGAGGACCCCTCGAGCGACATCATCGCCGGCGAGATCGGCGTGACGACGGAAGAGGTGGACGATTGCATGGCGCAGGTGCAAACGGCGCAGGTGCTGTCGCTGGACGACTACCTGCCGAACGAGGATCGCGACGAGGCCCGCAAGGCCAGTCTCATCGAGGACATCGGCGCGAAATCCCCGGAAATGCAGGCCCAGGCGCGGGAAAGAGAGGCCAAATTGGTGATGGCCATCCTGGAGCTACCGGAACAGCAGCAGAAGGTGTTAAATTTATATTACTATGAGGAGCTGACCCTTAAGGAGATTGGGGTGGTCCTCGAGGTGAGCGAGTCGCGCGTGTGCCAGGTCCACGGTGCGGCGCTGAAGGGCCTGCGGCAGGCCGTGCGCGAGAAATTCTGAGGCGACTGGAGGCGCTGAATGCCGCAGCCAATCGATATGCAGACCGAGATCGGCCGGACGATGGCCGCGGAACGTATCCAAGACGCGTCGGCGCGCGCGGCGTTGCTCGCGCAGCAGCGAGCGCAAAGCGAGGAAGACAAGGTACGATTAACGCAGCAGACCCAGGTTGGCCAGGCGCAACAGACCGACGGTGGAGAGATCCACGAGAAGGAAGAAAACAGCGACGGGCAGGAGCGTGGCCGAAAGCACCGGCCTTCGACCGCGCCGCAGGACGAAGCGGCGCCATCGCAACGTAAGGCGATCGAGCCCGGTACGGAACACGAGTTTGATGTGAGCGTCTAGTCGGCCGGGCGGTCCCGGTGAAGTGCGCGCCCGTTTCGGGTGCGAGCGCGGCAAGGAGTGGGAATGGCGTCGGATTATCAATACATCATGTTGGTGGGCGGCCTGGTGCTGCTTGTCGTGCTCTGCTTCGGGGCTTTCGTGTTTTTTATGGCGCGCGAGCTTCGGGTGGGTGGCGGCCAGATGTCGCACTCGGCGAACGACGTGACGAACATGATGATTTTGTTTCAGACGATGCGCGATATCCTGACGCAGCAGAAGGACTTGGCGCGCGAGTTCAACATCAGCATCGACAAGAAGGTGAACGAGGTCCGGCGCTTGTTGCAGTCCAACGGCGACGTGCGCGCGGAGCTCGAACGCACGAAGCGCGAGATGTCGGCCTTGGCCGCACGGACCCGGCGCGAGATGTCGGCGCTCGAGCGGCGCCTGGGGCAGGTGGACACGGACGTCGCCGCGGCGGTGGAGGAAGAGGCCGCGCAGGCGGAGCCGGATGAAATCGAGGAGGAGGATGCCGAAGCTTCCGCGCCGGTCGAGATTCTGCCCGGCGAATCCGAGTCCGAGGACCCCTCGGATTTGATCGAGCGCTGGACCCGCGGTGAAGATTTCGATGAGGATTCGGCCGAGGACGAGCCGGACCCTAGCGCGAACGGCAACGGGCACGATGAAGAGGTTGAGTCCGAGGACACGCGCGCGGCGTATCGCGATTTGCTCAATCTTCAACCGGCGGGCCGAATGCCGTCGTCTTCCGACATTCTGGATGCGGGGCGTGAGGCGGGTGGCGCGCAATACCTGACGCCGATTCAGCAGCGCGTTTATGAATACAGCGACGCCGGCTTGCGTGTGCCGGAGATCGCGCGCGAGTTGGGCGTGGGCAAGGGCGAGGTGCGGCTGATTCTGAGTCTGCGCCAGGATCGCGGCCGCTAAGTCCGGAGAGCGCGCGAGGGGGCGGGGGAAGTCGTCGCAAAGACTTGAAACAGATTCGTAGGGGCGGCTCCCTGTGGCCGCCCGGCGGCGGGCAGTCATCGGCGTGCACTGGGCAACCACGGGGGGTTGCCCCTACTTCGCTACGTCGCAGCGATTGTCGAGGCGAATTTTATGGGCGGGACCGAGGGCATACGCTTTGTCCCCTTCTCCGGCGCGGGCCAGGGCGACTCGCTCAGCCGCTTGTTGCTGAACGGCGCGGTGCTTCGCGGACGCATCGCCGCCGAGGGTGCTCTGCTCAATCTCATCGTTGCGGGGCAACGCATCGCGCTTCCGAAGACTATTTCGCTGCCGGCCGGGACTGCCGTCGAGGTCCGTGTCGCGCAAGAAAACGGCTTGCCGCAACTGCGGCTTCAGCCGCTGGACGCCGCTCCTCAGGCACCTGCGTCGTCGTCTCAGGCCAGCGCCGCCGCCGGGCCGCCTCAGAAGCCCGCGGTCGTTATATTGCCGCCCGCGCTGAGCGCGCTTCTGACCCCCGCGCAGGCGACGGCGCTGCTGCCCAAGGCCGCGGCGATCCCGCCCAAAGCGATCGAGGCGCTGTTGACCATGCTTGTCGCGCGCTCGGACGTGGGCCGCGCGCTTGCACGGCTCGTTTCGTTGGTGGATACGGAGGTCGCCGCGGGTCGCTTGCCCGAGGAAGCGGCGGCGCCGCTGCGCGCGGCAGCCGAAACGCTCGACGCGGAGTCGCCGGAGGAATTTCGCCGTGCGGTCGAGATCGCACGCGAGATGGCGGGTGCGCGGCCGGAGCGCGCTGCGCCGGCGTTGACGCCGCGCGAGCCTTCCGCAGTGCCACGCGGATTGATCGAGGAGTTGGCAAATCTCCGCGAGCAGTTCACTGCGCGCGGCAGCACGCACGAAGCGGGGCGGGCCGGCGGCGATACGCTGAAAGTACTCGACGGCGTTGCCGAACAGCTGAAGTCTGCCGGGCTGCAGAACATCCGGGCGCTCGAGACGCCGTACCAATTCTTTTCGATTCCCTTTGCGCCGCGCACGGGCATCGAGCACGCGCAGGTGCATCTGCTCGGGGCGGACGGCCGCGGGTCCGGCGGCGGCGCAGGCCGGCAGGCGCATCTCGTGGCGATCGATCTGTATCTTACAAATCTTGGGCCGTTGTGGATTACGCTCCAGTCCTCGGGTGCGTCGTGCTCGTGCGTGATTCGCGCGGAGCACGAGGCCGTCCGGCGCGCGCTGGACGACGGCGCGCCGGAGCTCGAGGCCGGGCTGCGCCGCGCAGGATTTCCCGCGGCGCAGGTCCGCACGGAGGCGTGGGAGGGCGGCCGCGCTGGGGCCGCGACGGCGTTGCTCGCGCAGGCCGCGCGCTTTGAGGCGGAGGCCTGATGGACGAGGAAACGCGCCGGAGAAAGGCCGTCGCGCTGCGTTACGACGCGGCGCGGGACAGTGCGCCGAAAGTCGTAGCGAAGGGATCCGGCCATCTTGCGGAGCGAATTTTGGAGATCGCGCGCGAGCATGGCGTCCTAATTCACGAAGACCCGGACCTTCTGCAGACGCTGGCGGCGCTGGACGTGGACATGGAAATCCCCGAGGCCCTCTACCGGGCGGTGGCCGAAGTGCTCGCGTTCGTGTATCAAACAAACCGGACGCTCGCTCCGAAAACTTCTTAATCTGCGCAAAGCTGGATCGCTGCGCCGCAAATTCCAGAAAAACAGGTCTCATCGGTTACACTAACGGTCGTGTTATTGGGGGAAGTGTGCGCGTGGGGCTTCGCGCCGCGCGGAGGGGCGCCGCTCTTATGCCGTCATTCGCTTTCACATCGACCAACTGGGCCATGCGGCTCGCGTCGAAGATGATTAAGGCCGATGTGCGCCTGCACAACGCCGACGTCATTCAAGATGATATGTCGATCATCTTCGCGGTGAACCATTTCACCCGGCTCGAAACGTTCCTGCTGCCCTACCAAATTTACAAACACACGGGGCGCGAGGTGTGGTCGCTTGCGGCGGGCGATCTTTTCGTCGGTCGACTCGGCAAGTACTTGCGGACGATGGGCACGGTGTCCACGCAGGACCCGGACCGTGACAAGGTGATCGTCCGCTCGCTGCTCAAGGGCGAGCACCCCTGGATCATCTTCCCGGAGGGGCAGATGATCAAGGACAAGAAGGTGGTCGATCCGAGCGGCGCCTTCAGCGTGTTCAATCGCGACGGTCGCCGCGCGCCGCACAAGGGCGTGGGGCAGCTCGCGTTGCGCGCGGAATTTTACCGGCACAAGCTCGAGTGTATCTACAACAATCCGAAACGGCCGGGCTTTGCCGAGGCCGCCGCGAAGTTCGAGCTCGGGCCGCAGGACGACGTGAGCAAGATCATCGGCAAACGCACGGTGATCATCCCGGTCAACATCACTTACTATCCGATTCGCGCTCGTGAGAACCTTTTCTTGCGGATGGCCTCGGCGTTTGCGAAGGGTCTCAGCGAGCGCATGGTGGAGGAGCTTTCCGTCGAGGGCACGCTCGTTTCCGAAGACACGGACGTCGATGTTACGCTGGGCGAGCCGATCGACGTGCGGTCGTACTTGTTCGATCCGCGCTATGCGGAATTGATGGCCTGCGGCGACGACCTGCACAAGCTCGAGGCCGACCCGAAGTCGCTCTTCCATGAAGTTTCCGACGAGCTGATGCGGCGCTATATGACCGATATTTACCGGCAGACTCGGGTCAATTACGATCACGTTTTTGCCACGATCGTGCGCTACCAGGGCGCGACGCCCTTCACCGAGCGCCGCTACCGGAACCGGATATTTCTGTGCGCGGACGAGCTGGTGCGGGAAAACAAGCACAACATGCACGCGCTATTGCGCTCGACGTACCGGGATATCTTATTTGAGGACCCGAGTCCGAAGTTCGACGACTTTCTGAACCTGTGCCTGCGCGAGGGTGTGTTGCAGAAAGAAGGCCAACTCTACCGGCGCGTGCCGGGCGTGACCCCGGGGCACACGGACTTCCACACGGTGCGTGCACTCGAGATGACCTACGTGATCGCGAACGAGGTCGAGCCTCTCGATGGCTTCACGGCGATGGTCGAGCGCATCGCTTCGATGCCGCGGCAGGAACTCTCGGAGACGCTGCGTCAGCGCTTCGTCGACGAGGACCGCCAGATTTTCGAGAGCGACTACAACCAGTTTCGCTCCGCCGAGAGCCACCCGATGGACATCGGGCGGCCGTTTCTACTCGTGCCGGAGCGTTACACGGCGGGCGTCGTGCTGGTGCATGGCTACCTCTCGGCGCCGCGCGAGGTGCAGGCGCTGGCGAATTATCTCTACGACCGCGGCTACGTCGTGTACGGCGTGCGCCTCAAGGGACACGGCACCGCGCCCGAGGACCTTGCGCGTACGAACTGGAAGGAGTGGTACGACTCCTTCAACCGCGGCTACGCGATCGTGAAATCCTTCACGGACGAGATTATTCTCGGCGGGTTCTCGACCGGTGGCACGCTGGCGCTGATGGGCGCCGGGATGAAGCGCGACAAGATCAAGGCGGTGTTTTCGATTTGCGCGCCGCTGAAATTGCGGCAGTTCGCGGCACGCCTGGTGCCGTCGGTGGTGGGCTTTAACAGTCTGCTCCAGCGGCTGAAAGGCGGCGATACGGGCTGGGAGTACGTGCAGACTTCGCCGGAGAACGAACACATCAATTACAAGCGCAACCCGCTTTCGGGCGTGCGCGAGTTGAACCGCGCGATGGAGGCGATGGAGCGATCGCTGCCGGACATCGTTGTGCCGACGCTGGTGGTGCAGTCGTCGAAGGACCCGATCGTGGATCCGGCGAGCGCGATGGACATCTTTTCGCAGGTGGGGACGCCGCTCAAGGAACTGACGATCTTCGAGCGCGACAAACACGGAATCGTGAACGGGCCGAGATCGGAAGAAGTCTTCGAGCGGGTGTACCGCTTTCTCTTATGGGCGCAGCAACAGCGTCCGCACCCGACGCTGCGCGTGCCGGACGAGGGTGGGCACAAGGTCAACCCTCTGATCGCGCGAGCGTCGGCCACCCACGCGGCGCCGTAACAGCGAAGCGCCGCCGGATTATTTTTCTGGCTGGAGCGCGTCGGTGATGGCCGGCAGATTCGCAGCGGGGGCGTTTGCCGGCGGGATCAGCTTCATGTAGCCGCCGATGAGGACGAGGGCGACGGTGCCCAGCGCAAGCAGCGTCCATCCGAGTTTTCCCTGGCGCCACTTTTCCGACCACGCGCGTGTGGAGGTGAGCACGATGGCCATCGCGAACACGATAATTGCGAGCAGGAATTTCGTCCCGAAGAGCGCGTGGTAGAGCGGTTGCTCCTGGTGGAGTGGCGCGGTGATTTTGATGTAATTGTAGAAGCCGCTCGCGAGGAACAAGAGTATCGAGGGATGGATCAGCATTTTCCATCGGCGCATGAGCGCCTCGCGCAGGGCCGCGTGTTGTTCGGCGCTGAGAACTTTGCGGGCTGCGGGCGCGAAGACGATCCAGTGGAAGAGAATGCTTCCGCCGACGGCGACGGCGCAGAGCAGATGAATCCATCGCATGAGCAGTGCGAGCGCGAATTGTGGTTCCATGAGGATGGGGCTTCCTTCCAAGTAGGGGAGAATCGTTTCGCGGCAGCATAGCAAAGCGGGTGCGGCGGGTCACGGCGCGGGAAGGTCGAGAGCAAGCGCGGCGTTTAGTATGATGCTTGCGGAATTCTCTCATGGCGATCGTGCAATCGATAGCAGCGCCCGCGCAACCTGTGGCCGACCGGCTCGGCCGGCGGCTGCGCGACTTGCGCATCTCGGTCATCGACAATTGTAATCTGCGTTGCCCCTATTGCATGCCGCAATCGAAGTATGGCGAGGGCTACCGCTTCCTGCCTGAGGGCGAGCTGCTGAGCTTCGGCGAGATTGAGCGCGTTGCGTGCGCGTTTGTGTCGCTGGGCGCGTCGAAGTTGCGCATCACTGGAGGCGAGCCGCTCTTGCGGCGCGATTTGCCGGAGTTGATCCGCACGCTGCGCGGCATCGAGGGCGTGGAGGACATCGCGCTGACAACGAACGGTTTGTTATTGCGGCGGCAGGCGAAGGCGCTGCGCGAGGCGGGTCTCGATCGCGTCACCGTGAGTCTCGACTCGCTCGACGATGGCGTCTGTGGAAAGATGAACGGCCGTGGCGTCGCGGCGTCGGTCGTCCTGGATGGCATCGCCGGGGCGCAGGCGGCGGGTTTCGCGATGATTAAGGTGAACGCGGTGATTCAGCGCGGGGTGAACGACCATATCGTGCTCGATCTTGTGGAGCACTTCCGCGGGTCGGATGTCATTCTTCGCTTCATCGAGTACATGGACGTGGGAACGCGCAACCATTGGCGGCTCGACGAAGTGGTGCCGTCGCGCGAGTTGCGCGATCGCATCCAGGCGAAGTGGGCGATGCGCCCGGTCGAAGCGAACTACCGCGGCGAGGTCGCTTCGCGTTATGTCTTCGAAGATGGACGCGGCGAGGTCGGATTTATTTCGAGCGTGACCGAACCTTTTTGCGGCGGCTGCACGCGCGCGCGACTCTCGGCGGACGGTGCGCTGTATGCGTGTTTATTTGCGTCGACCGGTCTCGATCTTCGCGGGCCGCTGCGCACGGGCGTGACCGACGAGGCGCTGCGCGAGTTGGTGCGCGGCGCGTGGTCGGCGCGCGAGGACCGCTATTCGGAACTGCGCGCGGCCCCGCATGTGCCGGGCGACGCGAAGGTCGAAATGTACAAGATAGGTGGATGAATGCTCTCGCATCTGAACGACAAGAACCAGCCGGCGATGGTGGACGTGAGCGCGAAGGCGGCAACGCGGCGCACGGCGCATGCGCGGGCGGTGGTCGAACTGCCGGCGGCGGTGGCGGCGGCGATCACGGGCGGCGAGATCGCGGGGCCGAAAGGCCCGGTGTTTCAGACGGCGATCGTTGCTGGGGTGATGGCGGCGAAGAAGACGAGCGAGTTGATTCCGCTGTGTCATCCGATCGGCCTCGAGGATTGCCAGATCGAGATCAGCGTGCACGATAAGAGCACGCTCTGGGTGGATTGCCGCACGACGGTGACACACAAGACGGGCATTGAGATGGAAGCGATGACGGGCGCGGCGGTGGCGGCGTTGACGATTTACGACATGTGCAAGGCGCTCTCGCACGGTATCGTGATTCGCGAGTTGCGGCTGATCGAGAAACGCGGAGGCAAGAGTGACTACCACCTCGCGGGATAGCGCTCCGGTGTGGGGCCTCGTGCTGGCGGGCGGCCGCAGCGCGCGCATGGGTGTCGACAAATGCGCGCTTGAGTTGCACGGCGAGCCCCAGGCGCGCCACGCGTATGCGCTACTGCGCGAGTTTATGCCGGAGACCCGGGTGAGTGCGCGGCCGGAGCAGCGGGCGCTGCCGGCGCTTGCGGGACTGCCGCTGATCGAGGACCGCTACGAAGGCATCGGACCGGTGAGCGGCGTGCTCTCGGCGATGGAGGCGCAGCCGGGGGTCGCTTGGCTGACGCTGGCCTGCGATCTGCCGCTGGTGGACGCGCGGGGCGTGCGTGCTCTGCTGGACGGGCGCGATCCTGCTCGGCTGGCGACGGCGTACATGGCGACGGACGGGTATTTCGAGCCGTTGTTTGCGATTTACGAGCCGGCGATGGAGCCGTGGTTGCGCGAGCGGCTTGGCCGCGGGCGCTACAGTCTGCGCGAGGCGCTGGCCGATGCGGACGTGCGGCTGCTGTGTCCACCGGAGGACCAGATGTTGATGAACGTGAACACGCCGGAGGACCTTGCCGAGGCACGGGGCGCGATCGCGCGCGGCGGGGTGCGCGCATGAGCGCGGCGGCGACGCGGACGGTGCGCGTGCAGTATTTTGCGTTGCTGCGCGAGGAGGCTGGCGTTTCCGAAGAGGAATTGCATACCACCGCAGCGACGATGGCCGAGCTCTACGATGAGTTGTCGGCGCGGCACGGATTTGGTTTGCCGCGTGCGCGGCTCAAGGTGGTGGTGAACGAGGAATTCGATCAGTGGACGCGGCCGGTGCGCGAGGGCGATGTGGTGGTGTTCATTCCGCCGGTGGCGGGTGGATGAGGAAGAGCTTGTGTTCGTCCTGAGTTCAGGGCCTATTGATGTTGCCGTCTGGCGTGCGCGACTCGATAATTCGCGCGCGGGGGGTTGCGTTATTTTTGAAGGCATCGTTCGGGACGAGAACGAGGGGCGCGCGGTGGTCCGTCTGGAATACGAAGGTTACGAGGCGGTGGCGATCAAGGAAGGCGAGGCGGTGTTGCGGGAGGCGATCGAGAAGTTTGACGTGATTTCCGCGGAATGCGTGCATCGCGTGGGCCGTCTCGAAATCGGCGACATGGCGGTGTGGGTGGGGGTGAGCGCGGCGCACCGCGGCGCGGCTTTCGATGCGTGCCGCTACCTCATCGACGAGATGAAGCACCGCCTGCCGATTTGGAAGAAGGAACACTACCGCGAGGGTGACTCGGGGTGGATCAACTGCCAGACCAGCGCCTCGCCGCGCGTGCAGAGCTAAATCCTCTTCACTCGCGCCGCAAGACTTTGATCAACTCGAGCAAGTTTCCGTCGGTCAGGTAGAAACGCAGCGCGCCGGTCTTGTCGATGACCACCGCCTGCGGCACGTAGTGGGTGCGGTAGCGGCTGAAGGTGCCCGAGGACGCGAGATCGCAGCCGACCGGAAACGTGACGCCGAGTTGGCGAACGTAGCCGCCGATCGTTTCCGTGTCCGCCGCCCCGTCGTGTACGGAGACGATCGCCACGTCGGAGACGTCCTTGTAGAGTGCGTGCAGCGCGTTCAGTTCCGCTAGGTGCTGCTTGTTTCGGTCCGAGAGGTCAAAGCCGGCCCAGAGCAGCAGCACGACGACCTTGCCGTGCAGGTCCGCGAGGTGCAGTGAGGTCTGCCCGGCCGGGAGATTGAACCAGGCGCGGCACTCCAACTCCGGCGCTGGCTTGCCGACGAGTGGCGTGAGGTTGTTGCCCCACTCGGCGCCCTTGGTTGCGGTCTCCGGCTGGAATTCACGCAGACGCACTTCTTCGAGATCGAGCTTGACGGGATCGAGCTCGAAGTCGCGCCGGAGAAAACGCAGGGCGTGCTCCGCGCGAAAGCGCAGCGGCCCGTCGGGGACGGACTCTAGCTCTATCGTGAATTCCCCCTTGTCATTTGTGGTGACGGCAATCGCGGGGATCAGGTTAAGCGAGGTGATTAGTACCTTGTCCGCCGGGGCGCCGTCCGGCAGCTTCACGCGTCCGTGCAGGTCGGGCGCCGGCTGGAAACGAACCGCCGCGAGTTCGGTGTCTGGCGCGTTTTTGATCTGCACAAGCACGCGCGGGCCCTGGATCGCAGTCATGCGGCGGGGCGCGCGGATGTGCAGCACGCCCGCGCCCGGCGGCACGACCATCTCGAAGCGGCCGGCCGCGTCGCTGACCGCTTCCGCCACGACGTAGTTGTCCAGATGATAAGCAAAGACCGCACGCGGGACTGGAGCATCGCCGGTGTCGAGCGCGCGGCCGCGCAGGCGGCGGCCTTCGGGCATCGTGAGATTGAGCACGGCTTCCGCCGAGGAGCCAGCCTCGACCGATTGCGGCGCGGGCATGCCGAAACGAGGATGCTGCGCGGCGACGAAGTAGCGGCCGGGGGGCGCCATTGCCGCGTAGAAACCGTCCGGCCCGCTGAGCACTTCGGTGGCGAGGAGCGGCGACTCGTTTTCGCGCGGAAGATAGATCGAGACGCGCGCGCGTTCGACGCCCTGGCCGGCGTCGTCCGTGATTCGCCCGGCGATCGGCACGCCGTCGGGCAGCGGGAAATCGAGATCATCGCGGCTGGGCAACGCGGGAATCGCGCCGTCGGCGTAGGCCGGGTGGCCGATGGTGACGTTGACGAAGGCACCTTCGGGCAGCGGCGGAAGCGACAGGAAGCCCTCCGCGTCGCTCGGCGGCGAGGGGAAACCGAGCGCGACGAGGTCTTCGATATATATAGCAAAGACGCCGGGCAATTCGAGCCGGCGCAGACGCGCGCCCTCGATGGGCGCATAGCGGGTGTTGATGATGCGCAGGCGCGTGGTGACGGGCTGCGGGAGGACGACGGCGATGTCGATGTCGGAGATGCACTGCCCCGTCGCGCCGCCGAGCGCGAAGCCTTCCTTGAAGGCCACGAGTTGCACGGCGCCAGTCGGGACTTCCGCGAAGGAGAAATGACCGGCGGCGTCCGCCGTCGCGGCGCGGGCGTCGCGCGAAATGCTGAGCCACACCGCCGCGCCGGGCGCGGGCGCGCCCGTGGAATCCGTGACGACGCCGCTCAGCGTGTGTGGATACGCGGATTCGAGGGACATCAAGACGGTCGCGGCGAACGCTGCAACGAGCGTGCGCCGCATGGATCAGTTCCGGGGGGCGACTGCGTTGATCGCGACGACCGGCGGCAGGCCGATGCACTCGAGCGCGACCTCGCCGTCGGCGTTCACAACGAAGGTGTAATCGCCCGAGGGCGACTCGCCGCGCAGAATCGGGACGGCGGCGTCGGCGCAGGGCAGGTCCTGCGTCACGACCACGGCGAAGACCAAGTCCGGCCGTTGCAGGAGTCGCTGCGCTTGCGCGAGGGCGTCCGCCATGATTCCTGCTTGCGCCGCGGAGGCGTGGACGAGGATCGCCGGATGGTGCTCGGCGTCGGCCGGCAGTTGGCCGCAGAGGACCTTGTGTTTGTACCACGGATACTTGCGCCCCAGGGCCGAGCGGCCGTCCGCCGCGCCGGGCACGGAGATGATGCCCATGTCCGCGATCTCGCCGGGCTGCGGCACGAGCGCGGCGGACTCGCCGGTAAGCGCGGGCGCTTCGGCGGTGGGCAGCGTGGTGGCGAAGACGGCCAGAGGTGTGCCCGGCACAATCATCGGCCAGTGCAGCGTGCCGTCGTTGGCGCTGAAGGTGCGCCACAGCGTCACGGGTTGGCCGAGGCCATCGAGCGTGGTCCGCGCTTCGACGAAGAGTCCGGCCACGCCGGATTTTTTTTCATTGACGACGCGGCCGGCGAGCGAGGTGATTGGCATCAACTGAACGATCGCGTCGGTTGAACGCTCACGCGTGATTGCGAAGATGGCCGCATTCGATCCCGCGGGGTCCTCGACCATTCCGACGACGGTACCGTTCGCTTGCAGGCTGGCGAAGGACAGCTCGACGAGTCCGTTTGCATCGGTGGCGTACCAGCCGAATTGCTCTGGGAAAAAGACGCGGACAATCGCGCCGGCGACCGGTTTCTCCGCAGCGTCGATCACTTCGAGCGAATATTTCGGCAGCGGGGCAACCCAGAACGTGGGCACGTCGGTGGCCTTGCCGGGCTGCACGGTGAAGCGCAGCGCCGGTTCAGGCGGCAGAAGATAGCCCGGGGCGCTTTCGAGTTGGACGACGATTTCGCCTTCAGTCGCGGTGAGTTCGTATGCGCCCGTCGGCCCCGAGACGGCTTTGGCGGCGGGGACGCCGGCGGAGACAAGCACCACGCGCGCACCGGGGACGGCGTTTCCGCTTTTGGCGTCGCGCACCTTCCCGTGCAGGGGGGCGGTCGCGGCGACCTGTAACACGATGCGCTGGTTGGGGTAATCGGGACTGATGAGCACGCGCTGAAAGTTGGCCGTACTGAAAGAAGGTCCGGACGCGCCATAGAGCCACGGCCCCGGCGTGAGACGGATGGCGTAGCTCCCGTCGGCTTGCGAGCGCGTCACCACGGTGTCGTGCGGCGGCTCGGCGTTTCTGAAGAGCAGCGTGGCGTTGGGTACGGTCGCGTCGCGCCCGCGGGCGGCCACGGTGCCGGTGACGAGGACGCCGCGCGTCAGCGTGATGTGCGCGTCGCGGCGGCCGACGCGGAGAATCGGCGCGGCCTGGGCGTACTGCGGGTGGGCGACTTTGATGGCCACCTCCGCGCCTTCGGGAAGCAGCGCGAGCGTGAATGCGCCGCGCGCGTCGGTCGGGGGCGCGGCGAGGCCGTGTTCGGCGAGTTTGGCGAAGGGGATGCCGACTTTGCTCGCGCCTTGAATGCCGACACGCGTGATCCGCGCGCCCGCGATCGGCTGGGCCTTTTCATCCTGGACGATGCCGGCGAGGGTGCCCGGTTCCGGCAGGACGAGGTCGAGTGTCTCGGCCGCGTCGATCGCCAGCGAAGCGCTGTGGCCGTCGAGCGCGTATCCCGGCGCATACGCGAACACACCGACGACGCCCGGTAGAACGCCCGTGAAATTGAACGCGCCGGAGACATTGGTTTGCGTTACAGAAAGCGGGCCATCGAGTCCGGCCTCGAGAAAGACTTTCGCATTGGCGATCGGTTGTCCGTGCGAATCGCGAACGGTGCCTTCGATCTTCGCCAGGCCCTGGGCCGCCGCGCCGCCGCGAGACGACAAGCCCGCGATGAGGGCGGCAAGAACTAGAACGAAGGATCGAGTACTACGTTTCATAGACATCCTGTCCGCCGCCGACTCTGTAGAGGATCGTAACAGGAAGCGGGGAGGCTGCGCTAACCCTTGCGAATGTAGTCGGCGACGGCGGATTGAAGTGTGGCGTAGGACTGGCGATACACCCGGCGCACGGCGGTCTCGGCGTCGGCGCCGACGCCGATTTCGCGCAGGAGTTGCGCGAGCCTCCGCGCGCCGTGGCGCTCGCGGAGATAGGACACTGTTGCGTGCGACTGGCGATAGGCGAGGAAGAGTTGGTCTTTGTCGAGGCGATCGAGCTGACCGTCGGTGAGGTCGCGCAGACTGAAAAGGGCGTCGTCGTCGAGCGCCTTGCGCAGGTAGCGCCGGTCGTCGTCGGAGGGTTCGAGGGTCAGCGCTTCTGCGAGCCCCTCATTGAGCCACCAGGGCACGCCCTCGCGCGCAATGTGCCGCACGACGACGTGTACATATTCGTGATGGAGCCGCCGGCGCATTTCCTCGTTGGCGAGCGGTTTTCCGTCCGGGCCAATCACCGGGCAGCGAATCTTAGTGCCGTCGTAGACCGCGCCGATATGGTCCTGCATTTGCGTGGCCTCGATGAAGCCCTCGCTGGTATAGAGCGAGACTTGAATGGGCGTGGGGGGGTAGCTCTGTCCGAGTGCCTGGCCTACTTCGCGGTAGGCGGTCTCGAGGATGGCGACGACCTGGCGCAGCAACTGGCCCTCGGCCTCGCGGTTGTAGGTCACGTTGAAATGCGTCGAGCTGCGATCGCGAAAGTTCGCTTCGGCCTTCTGATCGCGCCGCGCCGCTTCGAGGCGGTCGGCCAGACCTTCGCGATCCGGCTCGATGCGCTCGACCCAGTCCCATTGCTTGAGCGCGGAGTTTACATCGTTGTCGCGGGAGTAGGCCTCGCCGAGGAGGTAGTGCGCGTCCGTATTTTCCGGCACCAGCTCGACGGCCTCCTCGAGGCGGAAGATCGCATCGCGGACCTGGCCTTCGTGCAGGTAGTACGCGCCGATCTGCAAGAGCGGCATCGCGTTCTGTGGATCGTTCTGCACGGCCTGACGGAGTTTGAGGATGGCCCCCGTGTAATCGCCGCGTTGCGCGAGGTCGGAGGCGTGCGCCTGGAGGGAGTTCGTCAGGTTGCGGCGGACGGTGGTGTTGCCCGGGTCGAGGCGCAGCGCCGCGTCGAAGCGGGTCGTCGCGGCGGCCCAGTCTTTCTGTTCATAGCGCTCGACACCAAGCGCGTTCATTTGCGAGGCGTCCTGCGCGCGGGCTGGCGGACAAAACACGAGCAGCGCGCCGCTCAGCGCGGCGAAGCCTAGACCCGCGAACCCTCGTGTTCCCCCGAACATAACGAAGCGCCTTCTAGCGGCCTCCGAGATAGGCCGTGACTTCGATCTCGACTTTCGCGTCGGCCGGGAGCCGGCCCGGCTGGAAGGTCGTGCGTACCGGCGGGTTCTCTGGGAAGTAGGTCCCATACACTTTGTTGAAGGCGGCGAAGTTTTCCATATCATCGAGGAACACGCAGACCTTGACCACGTCCTTCAGGGCCGCGCCGGAGGCATTGAGCACGGCCTGGATATTGGCGAAGACCTGGTGCGTCTCTTCTTCAATGGTGCCGCGCGCGATGCCGCTGCCGTCGGGCCGCAGCGGAATCTGCCCCGAGAGGTAGAGAAAATCGCCGGCGATGACGGCGTGCGAGTAGGGGCCGATCGCGGGCGGTGCGCCTGGCGCAGTGATGCAGCGTTTGGACATGACAATCTCCGTCGGGGTTTAGTCAAGTGAACTCCCTGCGTAGACCGTACCATACGCGCCCGAGGCGGTCAACGCATCGAGGGCAGGCCGCGATTTTTTCGGCGGAGCTCGTGTGGGCATTGACGCTTCGGATCGCGCTCCCTATAATGGCGACGGCTGGGGGCGCACCCGTTTTACTCGTGTCGGGCTGCAAAAGGGGGAACCACATTTGGACGCGTCGGGGGAAGACGATTTTCAGCGCGTGAAGACTGCTGTGGACTCATGGGCGGCTGAAGTGTCGCAAGTGCGGTCCACACTCGCGGAAAAACTTTTCGTCCAGATGGACACGACGCGTCCGGCGTTTCGGTTGCACCGCGCCCGGGCGGTCACCCCGCCGGCCACGGACTCTCCGGCGCCGCACGATACGATTCTCGATTTACATGCGCGCGTCCGCCAAGCCGAAGAAGAAAACCAGCGGCTTGTGCCGGAAATCGACTTCGTGCGCGAGCAGTTGCACGTGCAGAACCGCCGCGCAAACGACGCGGCGGCGCTCGCCGCGGAGAACACCGAGCACGCGGAGGAGATGGCGCGGGCGCTCGGGCGCATGCGCATCGAACTCGATGACATGATCGAACAGCTTCGGTCGAAAGACTGGGTGTTGCTTCAGATCAAGAACGAGAACGAGTTGCTGCGGGGAGACGACGGCGCGCGCATTTCTTCGCGCGTGGTCCCCGTGGACGATTACGACGCGCTCGTCATTTCGCACATGGGGCTGCGCGAGGAAGTGACTGCGCTTCAGCAGCGCATCGTCCAGCGCGATCACGAATTGATGGGCGTGCGCGATCAGCTCGCCGACATACAGGCGGAGCTCGCCGCGTGGGAGTCCGTCGGCCCGGTGAGCGGCGCGGGGATCGCCAAGCTGGCGGGTCTGCTCGCCGTGCGCAGTGCGGCGCTTGAAGAATTTGAGGACACCACACTTGGCCAGAAATATCTGATCGGCGCGCTTCGGCTCGAACTGAATGCCGTGCGCGCGACGCTCGATCGCCGCGAACTCGACCACGAGCGTCTTGCGCAGGCGCTTCGCGCTGAACTCGAAAGCCTGCGCGGCTTGTCCACCGAGCGCGACTTTGTCATCGGCCACCAGTCCGAGACCCTCGAAACCGGGACCCAGCGGGAGCAGGGAATGGAGGCCGAGCTGGCGGAGGCCCGGGAGACCGTCGCTTTCCTTCGGCGCCGGGCGGACCAGGCGATCGATGAGCGCGAGTCGCTGGCCCGGGACCTGCACTTGCTTCGGGCCAAATCCGCCGACCGCGAGGCCGAGCTGTGGCGGCTTAGGGCCAGCCCTGCCCCCAGCGCGACCGGAGATGTCCCGGGTTTGGCCCAGCTTGAGGCGGCGCTTGCTTCCAGGGACGCCGAGCTTGTCCGCGCCCGGGAGCGCATCGCGTTTTTACGCAGCGGCTCCGACGCACCCAAGGGGGCTGCCACGACGGACACCGCGCCAGTCGGCGGGCCGCCTCCGGCCGTTGCGGCGGAAGTGGGCGTTGCCCCGGCTGTGGATCCGTCGTCGTTGAGTTTGGATGGCATTCAGATGAATTCGGCCTTACAGCGTGAAGTTGAGCAAGCTCTTGACGTACATTTTCCGTGGCCGCTGGTTGCGGTTCTCGGAGGCATTGCGGGAATGGGACTGCTCGTACTGGGGTTGTTGGTACTGGTTCTCTTGTAGCGAAAATGTTTCGCCGGTGTTTCTCGCCTGACAATCCTGCGTTATTTCACAGAAATCGATGTTCGTATTGTGTTTCGTGGTCGATATTCTGAGATTCGGGCGGAGTGGGTGCCTTGAAGACTTCGTTGCGCCGGCAGGTTGGTTAGTCTTTTTGCAAGTGCTGCCGGAGGATATCTTCGGCTTCCTTGCGCCCGTTCTTTCGCGCGAGGTCGAGGGCGGACTGGCCTTTGTAGAGCGTCGTCGCGTCGGCGAGGTGCTTGAGTAAGGTCTGGACAATGCCTGCGTGGCCCTTCGCCGCCGCGTAATGTAGCGCCGTTTTTCCGTCCCGGTTCACCGCGTTCACCGAGACCCCTTTTCCGATGAGCAGCTCGACCATCTTTGGGTTGCCGCCGCTCGCTGCCATGTGGAGCAGGGTCCAGTCGTGGCGGCTGGTCCGCATGGTGATGAGGTGCGGCCGGACTAGCAGGACCTGCTCGACGCGCGCGAGGTCGCCTGCGATGAGAGAGTCGAGGACGCCCAGACTCTCGTCCACGTAGCTGCATTTTTGGCACTTCGCGTCGCGCAGTTTCGTCTCGTGGCCGCAGCGGTTGCAGGTGCGCATCCGGGGCCGCGCGGGGTACTTCGGCAGGTCTTCGCTGACCGATTTCGGGATGCCGTCCGACGCAGGCCGCGAGCGCTCCTGGATCGGCGTGTCCGGCTTGGGCGGAGAGGGCAGATTCAGGCCCGGAACGGCGTCGCGCACGGCGCGCAGCGCGCTGTCCATCGACGGCGTCTCACGGGACTCAGGGCCTTTGGCTGGAGTTTTCGTTTTGCGCCGTTCCGTCGCGGGGCTTTCCTGATACATCGGCCGCGGCGTTGGTGTGGGCCCTTCGATCGCGGGCGGCAGCGGCATACCTTCGAGCGCTGAGGTGAGAGCGTCGCGCGTATGGCCGTTTTCGGCGGCTTGTTTCTGATCGGGCGCCGGTCTCTCGGCTGCGGCGGGCGGAATGGCGACCGTCGTGCGGAGCGTCGCGCGCAGCGCTTCGAGCGAAGCCATGAACGAATCCACCGAATGTT